>CAMENK010000034.1 GCA_945928335.1 uncultured Bacillota bacterium | reverse complement strand
AAGAGAATAGCAATAAGAAAGTTAAGAGCTAAAGGTTTAAAAGGAGTATTCATAAAGATGTTTTTAAAATTACTTGAATACATAAGCGAAATATAGTAGAACAAAAATTATTAAGGATAGAAGATAAAACTATAAAAAAATAATCTTCATTAAGTACAATAGTACAAGTACTGGGGATTATATTACTTTTATAGTTTTTTAATGTGAAATATTCCTAATTAAATGTTATAATATATGTAATTTAGGAAAGAGGAATAAGATGAAGAGTCGTAAAAAGAATAAGAAAATTAGAATATTAAAAAAAATTACAATTCTTTTGATATTAATGCTTTTAATATTGACATTTATAATAGTTATTTTTATAAAAAAACAATATTCAAAAGAAAACACTCAATATAAATCAGAAATCTATGTTGAAGAAAAAAATGATAAAATAATTTCTATTACAAGTAATATAAGCAAGGTGTATTTAGCTGTAAATGGAACTAAAAAATTAGAAGTAACATTAGAAACCGAAGGAAATCCAGATACAAATTTAAATTGGGAAAGTTCAGATGATTCAATAGTTTCAGTAGATAATGAAGGAATAGTGTATGCACACAATGTGGGAAATGCCAACATAAAAGTATATAAAGATAATGCAGAATATAATTTTGAAATTATAGTAACAGATTTAATAACAGTTCCAACACTAAACAATGATAAACCAGAACTACCTTGTAGAAGATATACAAAGGAAGAAGCAGATTTGTTAGACGAAATATTATTTTCAAGGGTTGAAGAAGCAGGCTATGGAACTAGAGGTGGCGTAGTAGCGGCTATAAGATTCTTACTTTTAGAATTTCCATATACAATTAGATATTTTAATGAAAATGGTAGATTATCTGGTAATGGAATTGGTGGTGAAGGAAGATATTATGAAAGAGGATTATATCTTCATGAAAGTAAATTTGAAACTTTAAAAGGTAAAAGTACTTTAAGTGGACCAGCAATATGGGGATGTACATTATATGATTCTTTTATAGATAAATGGAGACCAAATGGATTTACATGTAGTGGATTTGTTACATGGGCTTTATTAAATGGTGGATTAGATATTGGAGATGTTGGCGCTGGAGATTATGCTTATCTAACCAATGAATTAAGTGACATGGGTCCACATATAGAATTGACTTATGATTTTATGAGAAATGGACAATATAAAGTGGGCGATTTTGTTGGAAGAGATGGACATGCTGCATTAATAATTGGTATAAGTGATACAACAATATACACGGCTGAAGCACTTCCTATTAAAACTAAAGTATGGATTTATGAAAGATATTCAGGTATAGTTGAAGATGAAAATTTAACTTATTTAATAAATATGGATGATATTTATCCTAATGGAGAAGGAATATACACTAATATGTGGTAATTGTTAATAAATATTATTAACTATACATCTTGAAAATAAACTAAAAACATAATATAATTATTATAAGTTTTGAGGACATAAGAGTAGTAATAGTTTAAATATTTAAAAGAGAGTTAATGGTAGGTGTAAATTAACAAATATATAATTATGAACTTACTTATACAGAAACATCGTATAAAAGGCGTTAACTTTAAGAGATGCATAATTTAACTTTATGAATTAAGGTGGTACCGCTGACACCAGTTAGTCCTTAACATAGAGTTTTTATTTTGGAGAAAATATGAAAGAAACTATAATAATGAATTTAATTTACTTTTTTGGATCATATCTGATACTTTTCCTAATATATGTATTTATAATAAATAGAAAAAGAAAAGTTTATTCTGATGGTAAAAAATATTTAGAAGTTAATTATATTGTAAATAAATTTAATTTAGATATGAGAAAAGTTAAATATAATGAACTTAAATGGACATTAACATTTATAAATCCTTTAATAATGAGTACTACTTTTATAATTGTTATTAACATAAAAAACACTGTATTATCTTTAATTTTAGGATTTATCGTAATGATGATGTTAATATATTCAGTATATGAAATTATTGGAAGATATTTTAAGAAAAGAGGAGAAAAAAATGTATAATTTTAAAGAAATAGAAAAAAAATGGGCAAAATATTGGGAAGAAAATAAAACTTTTAAAACTGATGCATATGATTTTAATAAACCAAAGTACTATGCTTTAGATATGTTTCCTTATCCTTCAGGAGTAGGACTACATGCTGGACATCCAGAAGGTTACACTGCTACTGACATAGTATGTAGAATGAAAAGAATGCAAGGCTATAATGTTCTACATCCAATTGGATATGATTCATTTGGACTACCAGCTGAACAATATGCGATAAAAACAGGAAATCATCCAGGAAAATTTACAGAAGAAAATATTAAAACATTCACTAGTCAATTAAAAAGTTTAGGATTTAGTTATGATTGGGATAGAGTTATAAGTACTTGTGATCCAAACTACTATAAATGGACTCAATGGATATTTAAAAATTTATATCAGGATGGTCTTGCAAAAGAAGTTGAAATGCCTGTTAACTGGTGTGAAGAATTAGGAACAGTTCTAGCAAATGATGAAGTAATTGATGGCAAAAGTGAGCGTGGAGGATATCCAGTAATAAGAAAGAATATGAAACAATGGGTAATAGATATACCAAAATATGCTGAAAGACTATTAACTGGCCTTGACAACATAGATTGGCCTTTATCTACAAAAGAAATACAAAGAAACTGGATAGGAAAAAGTATAGGCGCAGAAGTAGATTTTAAAATAAAAGGAACTGATAAAACATTTACAGTATTTACAACTAGATGTGACACTTTATTTGGCGCTACTTATTGTGTTTTATCACCAGAACATAAATTAGTTGATGAAATCACAACTATTGAACAAAAAGATAAAGTTAATAAATACAAAAAAGAATGCAGCATGAAATCAGATTTAGAAAGAACAGAATTATCCAAAGAAAAAACAGGAATATTTACAGGTGCTTATGCAATAAATCCGGTGAATAATAAAGAAATTCCTATTTGGATAAGTGATTATGTTCTTGCTTCATATGGAACAGGCGCTATAATGGCAGTTCCAGCTCATGATGAAAGAGATTATGAATTTGCTAAAAAGTTCAATATAGAAATAATACCTGTAATCGAAGGTGGAAATGTTTCTTTAGAACCATACACAGGTGATGGAGTTCATATAAATTCAGGATTTTTAAACGGATTAAATAAAGAAGAATCAATAGAAAAAATGATAGAATTTTTGGAAGAAAATAATTTAGGAAAAAAACAAGTAAATTACAAAATAAGAGAATGGATTTTTGCTCGTCAAAGATACTGGGGTGAACCTATACCAATTATACATTATGAAGATGGAACAACAGAAGCATTAGATGATAAAGATTTGCCTTTAGTATTACCTGCCTTAGCTGATTATTCACCTAACAAAGATGGTAGTAGTCCATTAAATAAGGCAGAATCTTGGGTAAATATAACATATCATGGAAAAAAAGGAAAACTTGAAACTTCAACCATGCCAGGAAGTGCAGGCTCTAGTTGGTATTTCTTAAGATATATTGATCCGCATAATAATAAAGAACTAGCTGATAAAGAATTATTAAAACATTGGATGCCTGTTGATCTATATGTTGGAGGACCAGAACATGCTGTAGGCCACTTATTATATTCAAGAATGTGGAATAATTATCTATATGATAAAGGAATCGTACCTGTAGCTGAACCATTTAAAAAACTAGTACATCAAGGAATGATATTAGGATCTAATGGAATAAAAATGGGAAAAAGATATCCAGAATACTCTGTTAATCCAACTGACATAATAAATAATTATGGAGCAGATACATTAAGACTATATGAAATGTTCATGGGACCACTTGAATCAGACAAACCATGGAGTAACGATGGTGTAGAAGCAAGTAAAAAGTTCTTGGATAGAATTTGGAGATTATACACTGAAGAAAATAAAATCCAAGAAGCAGAAAATAAAAACTTAGAAAAAATATATCACCAAACAATAAAGAAAGTTACAGAGGACTATGAATCTCTTAACTTCAATACAGCTATAAGTCAATTGATGATATTTATAAATGCAGTATATAAAGAGAATATATTTCCTAAAGAATATGCACTTGGATTTATAAAACTTCTAAATCCTATCGCACCATTTATGACAGAAGAATTATGGAACATAATGGGTAACGATGGTACAATAGCGTATGAAAAATGGCCTACTTATGATGAAGAAAAAACAATAGAAAACATGGCTAAAATAGCAATTCAAGTAAATGGAAAATTAAGAGCAACAATGGAAGTACCTATGAATACTGAAAAAGAAGAATTGATAAGATTATCTAAAGAATTAGATAATGTAAAAAAACACTTATTAGATAAAGAAATAATTAAAGAAATAGTAATACCTAATAAAATTGTAAACATAGTAGTAAAATAACTATTAAAGAATTGTAAATAAAAAATTACAATTCTTTTAATATACTCCAAAATATAGATTTTTTATATATAATTTGTTAAAATATATATGTACTTAGAAATTTACAAAAAACGACATAATATTTACATAATCAGTTATAAACTAATATTGGTGAATAATATGTATACTATAAAAGTAATTGATGAATCTCATGAAAAAGATTTAGAAGCAAAGGTTAATTCATTTCTAAGAACTATAAGTAATAAAAAAATAGTAGATATAAAATTTCAAGTTAGCGTAGGAGTATTTAGTAGTGAACAAATTTACTGTTTCAGCGCTATGATAATATATATTGATTGAGAGGTAATATGAAAAAAAATTCATTTGTAGAAGGAACTTTTATAGCAACATTTTCTATAATATTAGTTAAAATATTAGGAGTTCTATATGTAATACCTTTTTATAAAATAATTGGAGAAAGTGGAGGAGCTTTATATAGTTATGCTTACAATGTTTATAACTTATTTTTAAACATAAGTACAGCTGGTATTCCAGTTGCAATAAGCAAAATAATAAGTGAGTATAACACTTTAGAAATGTATGAGGCAAAAGAACGAGCTTATAAAATAGGTAAAAAAATAATAGGAATGATAGCTATAATAGCATTTTTCTTATTATTTGTATTCTCAAAAGAATTTGCTATTCTTATATTAGGGGAAATAGAAGGTGGAAATACATTAGCTGATGTAGCATTTGTAATAAGATGTGTATCATTTTGCTTACTTATAATACCATTTTTATCAGTATCTAAAGGATACTTACAAGGTCATAAATATATAACCCCATCTAGTGTAAGCCAAATAATTGAACAAGTAGTAAGAATTGCAGTAATACTAATGGGTTCATATATTACTATAAATGTTTTAAATAAAAGTGTTAGCCTAGGAGTTGGAATAGCTGTATCAGGGGCTTTCTTTGGAGGCCTAGTCGCGTATCTATATATAATTCACAAAATACATAAAAATAAAAATCAATTTAAAGTATCTAATAAGAAGGATAAAGTAACAGATAAAGAAATAGTAAAAAAAATAATAACTTATGCTTTGCCACTTATAATAGTGAGTATTGCTACAGATATATATAGTTTAACAGATATGACATTAGTATTAAAAGCAAGTTATAAACTAGGTTATACTGGTGCTGAAAGTGAAACTATTTCTAGTATAATATCAACATGGGCTCCTAAAATATGCATGATAATAAATGCTGTTGCAATGGGATTATCTACAAGTTTAATTCCACATATGGTTAGTAGTTTTGTAAAAAATGACTTAAAAACATCAAATAAAAAATTTAATCAAGCAATAAATATAATCATTGTTAGTACAGTTCCTTTATCAATAGGAATAGCATTCTTATCTAGACCTATTTATACTTTATTCTATGGATATAATTTATATGGCACATTGATACTTAGATATGCAGCCTTTCAAGCTTTATTTGCAAGTATATATATAGTAATTAGCATGGCTTTACAAAGTTTAAACAAATTTAAAGTAGTATATAAAAGTTCAATAATAGGATTCTTTACTAACGCATTACTAGATATTCCTTTAATGTATTTGATGAAACACTTAGGAACACATGCTTTCTATGGAGCAATATTAGCCACAGTAATAGGATATATAATTTCATATATAATAAGCCTTTCTGCTTTAAAGAAAGAATTAAAATTTAATTATAAAGGTATATTAGAAACTATAAAAAAAGTAATATTACCTACATTATCTATGTTAGTTGTAATACTTTTACTTAATATTTTCTTAAAATTAAATATAACAGGAACATTAAAAATATTCTTTACTTGTCTAGCTTATGCAATATTTGGAGGAACTACTTATCTATTTGTTGCTTACAAAACAGGGCTATTAGAAGGTGTATTTGAAAAAGAATTCATAGATAAAATATTTAGAAAACTAAAAATTAAGAGGTGATTTTATGTTAAAGGTAAAAAATGTAACCAAATATTATGGTAAAAATTTAGCAGTTGATAACTTAAGTTTTGAAGTTAAAGAAGGTGAAATATTTGGACTATTAGGTGTGAATGGTGCAGGTAAAACAACAACATTCAGAATGATTACAGGATTATTAGATAAAACTGGAGGTGAAATAACATTTGATGGCAAAAAAATAGATTATAATCTAACTGACAAAATAGGTTTTTTAACTGAAGAAAGAAGCTTACTTACTAAACTTACTGTACTAGAACAAGCTAAATTTTATGGAGGATTAAAAGGATTAACAGAAGAAGAAATAAATAAAAGACTAGATTATTTATTAAAAAAATTAGAAATAACAGAATATAAAAACAGAAAAATAAAAGAATTATCTAAAGGTAATCAACAAAAAGTACAATTTATAATGGCTATTATAAATAAACCAAAATTACTAATACTAGATGAACCATTTAGTGGACTAGACCCTATAAATATAGAATTATTCAAAAGTTTAATATTAGAATTAAAAAAAGAAGGAACTAGTATAATATTTTCAAGCCATAGAATGGATCATGTAGAATACTTCTGTGAATCATTAGTAATACTTGTTAAAGGTAAAACTGTTTTACAAGGAAACTTAAAAGAAATTAAAGAAAATTATAGAAGAAAAAATATTATTATTGAAGGAGACGTTTCTATAAAAGATTTAAAAGAAATAAAAGGCGTAATGAATGTAGAAGAAAATAATGGTAGTATAGTTGTTAAAATAGAAGACGACTCAATAAGAGAATCTGTATTTAAACATATATCTAAATGTAAAAATATTACAAAATTTATTGTAGAAGAACCTTCACTAAATGAAATATTTATAGAGAAAGTAGGTGGTTCATATGAAAAATAAATTGAA
>CAMENK010000033.1 GCA_945928335.1 uncultured Bacillota bacterium | reverse complement strand
AGAAGAAGTTGAAATGAATCTTATTAAAAGTAAGTATTTTGGAAAACAAAGTGAATTCACTTCAATAATGAAAGAAATGGCAACTTTAACACCAGAAGAAAAGAAAAGCATTGGATTACTTACTAATGAATTTAGGAATACTTTTAATGAGATATTTGAAAGCAAATTAGAAAGTATCAAAAAGGAAACATTAAATAAAAAATTAGAAAGTGAGAAAATAGATATAACTTTACCTGGTAAAAGAGTTAAATATGGTTCTTTACATCCCCTTACGCAAGTAAGAATGGATTTAGAAGATTTATTTGTAAGCATGGGATATGATGTTGTAGAAGGACCAGAAATAGAAACAGATGTTAATTGCTTTGAAAAACTTAATATTCCTAAAGATCATCCAGCTAGAGATATGCAAGATACATTTTATATAACTGAAGAAATGTTATTAAGAAGTCAAACTAGTAGTGTTCAAGTAAGAACTATGCTAGCTAATACTGAAAAGACTCCAATTAGAATAGTATGTCCTGGTAAAGTATATAGAAGAGATAACGATGATGCAACTCATTCTCATCAATTCATGCAAATGGAAGGTTTAGTAATAGATAAAAAAATAAGTTTAGGTGATTTAAAAGGCACATTATTAGAAATGGCTAGAAAAATACTAGGGCCTTCAACTAATGTAAGATTTAGACCAAGTTTCTTTGGATTTACTGAACCTAGTTATGAAGTTGATGTAACATGCTTTAAGTGTGGAGGAAAAGGTTGCCCTTTATGTAAAAATATAGGATGGATTGAAATATTAGGCTCAGGTATGGTACATCCTAATGTATTAAGAATGTGCGGTTATGATCCTGATGTATATACTGGATTTGCCTTTGGAGTAGGCATTGAAAGACTTGCAATGTTTAAATATGGTATAACTGATTTAAGAAATATATATACAAACGATATGAGATTTTTAAAAAACTTTGATAGAAAGGATGGTCTAAATGATACTAAGTAAAAAATTTATTAGTGATTATGTTGATGTAGAGGATACTATAGAAAATATTGCTGAAAATATGACTCGTATAGGCAATGAGTATGATTATGCAGGTAAACTTTTAAATGCAACTAATTTAATAATAGGTGAAGTAGCTGAATGTGAAATGCATCCTGATAGTGATCATTTACATGTTTGCAAAGTAAATATAGGTAGTGAAATCATAAATATAGTTTGTGGTGCCCCTAATATGAGAAAAGGCATTAAAGTAATAGTCGCTTTACCTGGAGCAAAATTACCTGGTGGTGAAATAAAAAGAGGAGTTATACGTGGTGCTGAAAGTAATGGAATGTGTTGTAGTCTTGCTGAGCTAGGACTTGATAAAAAATTCTTAACTAACAAAGATATAGATGGAATACATGAACTTCCTATGGATGCACCTATAGGAGAAGACCCTCTTAAATATATGGGACTAGATGATGAAATAATAGATTTTGAACTTACTAGTAATAGAAGTGATTTACTAAGTATGATAGGACTTGCTTATGAAGTAAGCGCTATATATGACAAACCTGTTAAAGAACCTGTTCCAACATATAATGAAAAAGAAAGTAATTTTATAAATGATATGACTTTAGTAGTAAGTACTAATAAAGTAAGTGCATTTTTACTTGGAAAAGTTCTAAATGTAGAAATAAAAGAAAGTCCAGATTTTATAAAAAATAGACTAATCGCATGTGGAATAAGACCTATAAATAATGTAGTTGATATATCTAATTACATAATGCTAGAAACTGGACAACCATTACATTTCTACGATGCTGACAAAGTAGGAAATTATATGGAAGTTAGAATGGCTAAAAATGGAGAAATTCTTAAAACGTTAGATAATAATGAAAGAACATTAACAGAAAATGACATAGTAATATGTGATAATACTTCATCAATTGGCCTTGCGGGTGTAATGGGTGGCTTAACTACAGAAGTTACTAATGAAACTAAAAATATACTTATAGAAAGTGCTATATTTGATGCTGGTACTATAAGAAAAACTGCTAAAAGAATATTAAGAAGTGAAGCATCAAGTCGTTTCGAAAAAGGTTTAGATGTTAATAGAACGTATCTTGCTATGAATGAAAGTAAAGAGTTTCTAGAAAAATATGCTAATGGTACAGTGTTAAAAGGTTTTGTAGCTTATGATATAACTAACAAAGAATTAAAAGAAGTATATATAACACTTGAAAAAATAAATGATGTATTAGGTATGAAACTAACAGTAGAAGAAGTACTTGATGTATTAAGAAAACTAAAATTTGAAGTTAATATAGAAAATGATAACTTTAAAATAATAGTCCCTTCTAGAAGATTAGATGTTAGTATAAAAGAAGATATTATAGAAGAAATAGGTAGAATATATGGAGTTAATAATATAAAAGCAACTTTACCTATAACTGAAACTAAAAAAGGTTCAATAGATTTATTTAATAGAGAAGTAAAAATAAGATTATCTAATCTAGGACTAAATGAAACAATATCTTATAGTTTAGTAAGTGAAAAAGAAGCTAAGTCTTTTGGAAACAAAGATATAGAGTTAGTAAAAGTACTTGAACCTCTTGTAAGTGAAAAAAGTACTTTAAGAACAAGCATTCTTCCATCTTTATTAGAAATATATAATTATAATAAATCTAGAAATATTACTGATGTTAGTATATTTGAAATAGGTAAAAAATACTATAAAAAAGATGAAGAGTATGTTGAAGAAGAATTATTATCTATACTTATGAGTGGGGAGTTTATAAGTGGTATAAATACTAAAGTTAATGTAGATTTTTATTACTTAAAAGGTATAATAGAAAATTTACTTGATTATTTAGGATATAAAAATAGATATGATTTTACTATAGATGCTAATATAGATGAATTACACCCATATCAAAATGCTAATATTATAGTTAATGGTAAAAACATGGGATTTATAGGAAAATTACATCCAAGTATTTCTAAAAGTGATATTTATGTAGCAGAAATAAACTTAACTAATCTAAGAAATTTTAAAACTGGTAAGATGAAATTTAAAGAAATAAATAAGTATCCTAGTATTATTAAAGATGTATCATTTATTCTAAATAACAATATTACAAGTAAAGAGATAATAAATGATATTAAAAAGAATTCTAGTAGAATATTATCAGAAGTTAAAGTTTATGATGAATATAAATTAGATAATGAAAAGAGTTTAACCTTTACTTTGACATTTATGAATGAAAATAGAACATTAACTGAAGAAGAAGTAATGGAAGTATTTAATAAGATAATAGATGCTATTACTAAAAAATATAAAGCTAGAGTAAAAAATATGTAGTGTAAAATACATTAAAAAAACTTTATATAATTGATTTCTTGTAGTATAATTATTTTATAAAGAAAGGATGGTTAAAATGAAAATAGGAGTTATAATTTTAATAGTAGTACTAGTATTAATAGTATTATATTTAATTAGTACATATAACACATTAGTAAAACTAAGAAATAGGGTAAGAGATCAATGGGCTCAGATAGAGGTTCAATTAAAGAGAAGATTTGATTTAATACCAAATATCGTTGAAACAGTAAAAGGATATGCAAAACATGAAAATGAAACTTTAAAAGGAGTGGTTGAAGCAAGAAATAAGTTTACAGTAGCAAGTACTCCAGAAGAAGAAATGAAAGCTAATAATGAATTAACTAATGCTGTTAGACAATTATTTGCGTTAAGTGAAAGTTATCCTGAATTAAAAGCTAATGAAAACTTTATAAAATTACAAACAACACTAGAGGATACTGAAAATAAAATATCTACAACAAGACAATTTTATAATGATACTGCTTTAACTTTAAATAATAAAGTTGAAATGTTTCCATCAAATATAGTTGCTAAACTATTTGGATTTAAAAAAGAAGCTTTCTTTGAAGCTGAAGAAGAAGCAAAAAATGCACCAAAAGTTAGCTTTTAAAGAATAATATGTAAAAAGCTTACTAAATGTAAGCTTTTTTTAAAGGAGAGATTATGAAAAAGATATTTAATTTTATATTATTAATTATGGTTATAATGCCAATATCTTTATTTGCGGTTTCTAGTGATGAAGTCAACTATATAGTTGATGATTATATAGTAGATGCTAATATAGATATTTCTGGTAATTTAATAATTAAAGAAATTATTGGAATTAAAGGAACTTATAATGGATATATTAGAGATTTAGTATTTAAAAATGATAAAGTAACTGAATTTACAGGTGCTGATAGTGATTTTGAAGGTAGTTCTATTTATAATGGTTCAAATATAGCTTTATATAAAGTTGGTAAAATAGAATATAATGGAGAATTAGACTTTAAAGCCTTTGAACAAGAAATAATTGAATTTAGTGAATGTTCTGATAAAACTAATTGTTATGAAAAAACTACTACTGATGATGGACTAAGTTTAAAGATGTATAATGAAACTATAAATGATACTACATATTTTTATATTGAATATTTAATTGGAAATGTAATAGTAATGCATAATGATATAGCTGAATTATATTATAACTTTATAGGTTATGATTTTGATGATGAGATAGAAAGATATCAATTAAGAGTAGTACTTCCAAATCCAACAACTGAGCAAATTCGTGTATGGGCTCATGGACCATTAACAGGTGAAATTAGTTTTATTGCTGATGGAGAAGAAAATCCTACTTACTATGGTGGATATTTAATTGTAAATAATTTAAACCCAAATACACCAGTAGATATGAGAATGACATTTCCTAATAACTTAATATTAGTAGATCATCCATTTTTAAAAAAGACTAATATAGATGGATTAGATAAAATATTAAAAGTAGAAGAAGCAAGAGCAGATGAAGCTAATCAAGAAAGAAAAAAAGCAACCATATTAACTAATGGAACTTATGTATTATCTGGAACATACTTTTTAATAACAATAGCATTATTTGTATATGTATATTTAAAGTATGACAAAGAACCTAAAACTAGTTTTCAAGGGGAATATTATAGAGAATTTATTGATGAATATGATGTTACTAATATAGAATATCTATTTGATAAAAAAATAACTGAAAAAGCTTTTTCAACTAGTATATTAAATATGATATATAAAAAGAATATTACATTCGAGCAAACTGATAAAAAAGATTATACTTTTACTAAAGTTAGTGAAGATGGATTAGACGATAATGAGAAACTAATAATGAAAATAATTTTTGATGAAGCAGGTAATGGTAAAGCAACTACTTTGAAAAATATTAAAAATTATGCAAGTAAAATACATGGAACTACTAGTGATTTCTTAAACAGTTATAATTTATGGAAAAATGGTGTTATTAGTGATTCTATAAAACAAAACTTTTATGAAAAGAAATCTAAAGTAGGTTTAATAGCTATATTATTAGTAATATCTGGATTTTTAATTATCTATATGCAAGCAACTATTGGAATAAATCCTATATTTACATTTATAACATTTTTACTTATGTTTTCATTTGTTATATACTGCATAATATTTAAAAAGCGAACAATAAGAGGCGCAGAACACTATGAAAAATGGAAAGCATTTAAAAGATTCTTAAAAGATTTTGGAAGATTTGATGAAAAAGAACTTCCTGAAATAACTTTATGGGAAAGATATTTAGTTTATGCTTCAATATTTGGTATTGCTGATGAAGTAGGAAAAACCATGAAAATTAAATTTAATGAAATGAACGTTAATGATAATAGAGATTTCATATTTGACTATTTATTATATACTAATTTAAATTACAATTTAAGTAGATGTATAAATAGTTCAGTAGGAACTGCAGTAAGTAAAGTAAATGAAGCAAAGGCAGCTGAAATAAGTAGTTCATCTTCTTCAAGTGGAGGAGGATTCGGTGGAGGATTCTCTTCTGGTGGAGGTTTTGGAGGAGGTGGCGGCGGTGGTCGCGGTTTCTAATACAAATATAAAAGAATTAGAAAAAGAATTAAGTTATATTAAAAATGAAAGAATCAGACAAAGTGGAGAAGTACTAGTAGAAATGATACCGAGTTACTTCTTCACTGAAGCTGCCTCTTCTACTGGCAAATATCATCCAAACTTTAGTCAAGGTATTGGAGGCTTATTAAGACATACTAAAGCTGCAGTAAGAATTGCATATTGCTTATTAAATAACAATAGTTTAAATTACAAGTTTACAAATGATGAAAAAGATCTTATAATACTTGCTATTATTATGCATGACTCAGTTAAAAGAGGAATTCCTGAAGAAAAATATACTAAAGCTGAACATCCTCATTTAGCTAGTAAGCTAATAAAGGATAATACATCAAAAACATCTTTAAATGAAGATGAAATAAATTTACTATGCTCGATGATAAATTCTCACATGGGAGAATGGAACAAAGATTATGATGGCAATGAAATACTAGAAAAACCTAAATCTAAATATGAAAGATTTGTACATATGTGCGATTATTTATCATCTCAAAAATTTTTAGAAATTAAGTTTGATGAAAATAATAACTTAATTTACTAAGGGGGAAAATTAATATGGATACTTATAATACCATAGATTTAAATACCATAGATAGAAAACTATCCATAGAAATATTAAAAGCTTATAAAAAAATTATAAAAAAATATCCTAAATTAAAAAATATTATATCTTTAATAACTGATATCAATACATTATTAAATGAACTTAATATTGAATATTCAGATGCAGTAATTGTAGATACTAATAATTTAACTACTATTAAATTTCTTACGACAGCAACTGTAGAAAAACCAAAAGTAGAAATCAATAATCAAATAAAATCAATTTTACATAATAAACCTGATTTTATAGGAATAGGGATCAATGGCTGTTTTAATAAAAGAAAGGCCACTAAATGGATAAAACAAGGATATGAAGAAAACTGGTTTTGTGCCAGAAATATTAAAGATGCCTTTAATCACGAAATAGGTCATATATTTGCAAATCTATTTAGACTTTTAGATAATGAAGTGTTTGTAAGTAGAATTAAACTTTATAAAAAAAAGTATACATTATCAGAATATTCTAATATATCTTTAGAAGAATTTGTTGCTGAGTGTTTTTGTAAATATCAATATGACTCCAACTATAATAATGCAGTTACATTTGTTGGTAGAACTATAGATGAATATTATAATATCTTTAAAAATACTAATTTATTCGATATAAAAAGAAAAAATAATTCTAATTGCTTGAAACTTTGCAATAAATAATGTAAAATAAAAAATATAAAAGATAGGAGATACGAAACTATGGAGAAACTAATCTTCTTCGAAAGAAGTACAAAACTTGGTACGAACTTCGGGGGGGGTTA
>CAMENK010000032.1 GCA_945928335.1 uncultured Bacillota bacterium | reverse complement strand
CTCCACCACCTGTTGATATGTATGATGCAGGAAAATCATATTTTTTTGATGCTGAGGCTGTATCTCCTCCTAATACTACTGTTTTCACTATATTATCTTTTAAATAATTAAATATTTCTTTTGTCCCATTAGAATATGCTTCTTCTTCATATTTTCCCATAGTACCATTTAATACTGTTAATAGGTTTAAATTTATATTGTTTTTAAATAACTCTATTGTTTTAGGACCAATATCAAATATAGTTTCTTCATCAGTAATATTTTCTATATTTTTTATTCCATTTTCTGTTACACAATCTATAGGTATTATTATTTTTCCAGTTTCTAATAGTTTTTTACATTCTTCTATTTTTTCCTCTTCTACAAATGTTTTTCCTACATTTTTTCCACTAGCTTTTAGGAAAGTTCCACACATAGCACCGCCTATTAAAAATTTATCTGTTTTTTCTATTAAATTTTTTATTACACCTATTTTATCACTTACTTTTGCTCCACCTAGTATAAATATTTTTTCTTCATTTTTTATTTTATTTAATTCTTTTATTTCTCTTTCAATTAGAAAACCAATTCCGTGAGGTATATGTTTACTAATTCCATATGTAGAAGCATGATTTCTATGTGCGCTTCCAAAAGCATCTAAAATAAATATATCTGCTAATGATGCCCAGTATTTAGATAATTCTTCATCACAATTACTTTCTAAGTTATCAGGTATATCCATATATCTAGTATTTTCAACTAATAATATTTCTCCGGATTTTAGATTATTTACATAGTATTCTAATTCACTTCCTTTTGGTTCATTACTAAAATATACATTTATTCCTAATAATCTTTCTAATTCAGTTTTAACTGGTTTTAAAGTATTCTTAGATTTATCTTCTATACTTTTTACTTTTCCTAAGTGAGACATTAGTATTATTTTAGCATTATGGCTTATTAAATATTTAATAGTTTCTAAACTTTGTACTATTCTATTATTATCCATTATTATATCATTTTTTATAGGTACATTATAATCTACTCTTACTATTACTTTTTTATTTTCTACGTTCATGTTTTTTAATTTATTCATTATATACCACCATTATTATTATAAACTTTAAATCTATTTATTAAAATAAAAAAGAAAGTTTTTAACACTTTCTTAACATTTTTCATTAGTTAATTTTTCTTTTCTAGTTTTAAAAGATGTTCTCTTCTATTGTATTCGCCTATTTCTATTGTTTGAGTGTCAATATAATTTTCTAAAGCAACTCTAAATTCTTCTGTGTTAGAATGTAATGATGTATAGTCTTCTAATATTTTTTTACTTTGTTCTAGTGAAAAATGTTTATTAAAAGGCCCTGTATAATCATTTGATTTTTCAGTGTGGATAAATTCATACTTATTAACACTTTTTTTATCTACATCTTTTTTTATTGTTAATACAACTCCGTATTGTAAGTTATATTCTGTTAATAATTTTTCTCCTATTTTTTTACCATTTTTATATAAGTTTAAATTATATATAATTGGTATTTGCATTCCTGTTAGGTGTTCAGTAACATAGTTAGAAGATGCGCCTGTTCTAACAATTAAGTCAAATGGTCTATCTGTATAACTTATGTTCCCATTATTTAAAAAACATATTGTAGCTAACCATAGTCCTGGTTTTTGCATTTCTGCCTTTGCTTTTTTTAATTCGCTCATAACTAACCCTCCTTAATATTATATTATTATATTTTATTATATTATTCAATAGAGCAAATATAAATATTCTAATGATAAAAATGGTTGATGATAAAATTAGTACAATTTTTATAAATTTATAATTTTTTCTATAATTTTTATATCTTATATCTTATTTATTCCAAAACATTTTTTACCCAAATCTTTTATTGAAGCTCCCAAATGATACATTTCTGTATTATCTATTACAATAAATCTATCATGAAATTTATTTGTTTTAGCTACTTTTAATATGGGATATTCTTTATTAAATTTTTGAATATCTATATTTTGAATATTACTTTTGTTAGATGTTAAAATAGCTACTTCTACATTATTTTTCTTTTTAGTTAACATCTTCAAAACACTATCATCAATATACGCATCATATATTTGACCTTCAAAAAATACTCTTTGCTTGATATTTTCTTCAAGTTGTAGTTGGTTAAAAACCATATCAAATTTTTTATCATGTTCTAATAATTTATATTCTACATTTGTTAATCTTTCATATATTTGTCCATTAAGCATTAAAAATTTTCTCATTTCTACAAATGCATCCATTATATTTATACTTACTTGAATTGCTAAATAATTTTTAAGTAAACCGGATAACATCGCTATACCTTGTTCAGTAAAAACATATGGCCGATATTTACGATGCTTGCCTCTTCCAATATTTTCATTGGAAGTTGCAATTTGCTGTCTCAGAGAAGAACTTTCAGTGCTTTGATATATAGTATTTTTGTTTAAGGTCACAATTTGTGACCTTAAATTAGAATACTCTTCTGCTGTCAATTGAAAACAAAATCTTTCTGGGAACCCCTCTATATTTCTTTTTACTGCTTGATTAACTTTTTTAGTTTCATAATTATATAGCATTGCCACATCACTATCCAACATTACTTGTTTTCCTCTTATGGTATATATTAAATTTTTTATTTCTTCATTAGATATTTTTGTTAAATATTTTAGTAAAAAAATAAGCCAATTATTTTAGCTTATTTCAACCAATATTCCATTGTTCTTAACATTTGACTAGTATAGCCCCATTCATTGTCATACCAGGCTGATACTTTTATCATTGTTCCTTCTTCTAAGTTAATTGCTTTTGTTAGAAGTGAATCAACTACGGCTCCTTCAGTACATCCTATTATGTCACTGCTAACTAGTGGAGCATTTACTATTTTTATTGTTTCACTTTGATTTTCTTTAAACATTTTATTTATTTCTTCACTAGTAACTTTTTCTTTAACCAATACTATTAAATCTAAAGCTGATCCATCACCAACTGGTACCCTATAGGCTGTTCCATCTAGTTTACCATTTAGTTCTGGTATTACTTTTCCTATTTGAGATGCTGCTCCAGTAGAAGTAGGTACAATATTTAAGCTAGCTGCTCTTCCACGACGACTTTCGATTCCTTTTTTATGTGTAATATCTAAAGTTTCTTGGTCATTTGTCATAGCGTGTACTGTTGACATAAAACCACTTATTACTTGATAATTTTTATTTAGTAAATTTAGTACTGGACCAAGACAATTCGTTGTACATGATGCGGCACTTATTATTTGATCTTCATTTGTTAAAATGTCTTCATTTACTCCAAATACAATAGTTTTAGTTTCATCTTTTGAAGGTGCACTAATTATGACTTTTTTTGCACCTGCATTTATATGCGCTTGTGATTTTTCACTTGAAGTAAATACACCTGTGCATTCGAGTACAACATCTATATCTAATTCTTTCCATGGTAGATTATTAGGATCGCTTTCTTTGAATATTTTTATTTCTTCATCTTTAACTACTATTTTATCATCTTCATATCCAACTTTTTGACTAGATGTTCTATGTACTGAATCATATTTATAAAGATATGCTAATGTTAATGGATCTGATAAATCATTTATTGCTACAACTTTTACATTGTCCATTTCGCTCATTTGTCTTAAAGCACATCTTCCTATTCTTCCAAAACCGTTAATTGCTACTCTTATCATATTATTTTTCCTCTCTTTATTCAAAATATCCTCCACCAACAAATTCTCTTAATAGTGCTGTGTTAGGCAATGTGTCTACAGGTATATCTAAAAAATATTTTAGAAAGTTTATTATTCTTTTTGCTTCCATATAGTAATTGTCTTTATAACTTACATCTTGTAAGATTGGAATCGCATAAGTTTTTAGTATCCCTAATTCATATATTAAAGCTGTATTTAGCACAACATCTGCTTCTTTTTGATATGGAAATATATATTTTTCTTCACTTTTTCTCACTATAGGCCAATTTTTTAATGTATCTGCTCCACTATAACCACGTGTTCTATAGTCTCTTACTAATCTTCTAATTAGTCTTAAATCTACAGTAGATACATGATTATGTCTGTCTAATCCTAGTGGTGTAAATGGACTTATATATATTTTAAATTTATTTTTTCTTGGAATACTTTTAGTAAGTTCTTCATTTAGAGTATGTATTCCTTCAATTATTATTAAATCTCTTCCTTCTAGAGAAATCTCTTTATTTTTATATTCTTTCTCACCAGTTATAAAATTATACGTAGGTATTACTACTTTTTCATTATTTAATAATTTTGTTATTTGTTCATTAAATAGATCTATATCTAATGCTTCTAATATATCATATTCATATTCTCCTTTTTCATTTTTTGGAGTATCTTTTCTATCTTTAAAATAATCATCTGTAGATATTACAAATGGATTTATGCCTTTGTTTTTTAAATATAATGATAATTTCTTACTTGTTGTAGTTTTACCTGATGACGAAGGTCCTGCTATTAAAACTAGTTTTATATTTTCTAAGTTTTTTTCTATTTCATTTGCTATTTTACTTAAATCTTCATTTTGTTTTATTTCATTTAGTTGTATAAATTCTTTTATTTTTCCTTTTATTACAACATTGTTAACATCTGATACATAATTAACATTTAACTTATCTGACCAAGAACGATAAGACGTAAATACATTTAATACTTTTTCCATATGGTTATATTTAGGAATAGATCCACTTGTATCAGGATATTCTAGTATTACAGCATTATCTTTAGTTAAAGTTAAATCAAAATCTTTTAAAATTCCTGTAGAAATCGGCATTGGGCTAAAGAAAAAGTTATAATAATCAAGTAAAGAATAAAGTGTTACGAATTCATTAGTCATTTGTTTATATAGATTAACTTTTTCTGTTTCATTTATACTTTCAAAATATTTTATTGCTTCTTTTCTACTTGTTGCTACTTTTTCTATTAATAAGTCTTTTTCTACAAGTTCATTCATTTTATTTTTGATGTCTTCAATTACTTTAGAATTTAGTTCCATATCAATTGTTGTATATATTCCTTTGTCTAAACTATGTCTTAATCTCACATCAGTTCCATTTCCATATAATTCTTTTATAGCTGTTATATATAAAAATTTTAAACCATTTCTATATATTTTAGCACCTTGCCTATCGTTAGTACTTATTAAAGTAATTGATGTATCTTCTTTTAGTTGATAACTTAATTCAACTATTTCATTATTTACTATTCCCGCGATTATGTTTTTAGGAGCATCTATTTTTTTTAAAAGTTCTTCTATAGTACCTCCTTCTTTAAATAAGACTTTATCATGTCCTATAATATCTATTATTATATTCTCTTTCATATATTCACACCCTTATTATATATATATTCTATCATATATTTATTATTCTTTGTATAAAAATCTTTATTTTTGACTAATATATATTGAGGTGAAAAAATGATTATACCAACTATTGCTATAG
Source organism: uncultured Bacillota bacterium (assembly GCA_945928335.1). Lineage (GTDB taxonomy): Bacteria > Bacillota_I > Bacilli_A > RF39 > UBA660 > CAKOLN01. The sequence continues at coordinate 1,941 of CAMENK010000032.1, read as the reverse complement.
AGGAAAATGGTAGAGAGAAATATTATGATTTATATAGTAGACTTTTAAAAGATAGGATTATTTTTTTGAGTGGTGAAATAACTGATGAGGTTAGTAATATTGTTGTTTCTGAACTATTATACTTAGATGGTATTAGCCATGATGATATTTATCTTTATATAAATAGTCCTGGGGGTAGCATTACTGCTGGAATGGCTATTTATGATACTATGAATTTTATTGAAAGTGATGTTTCTACTATTTGTGTGGGAATGTGTGCAAGTATGGCAGCTTTTCTTTTGTCAAGTGGGACAAAAGGAAAAAGAATTAGTTTAAAGAATGGGGAAGTTATGATTCATCAGCCACTTGGTGGAGTACAAGGACAAGCTACAGAAATTAAAATAGTAGCAGAGAGAATTATTAAGTTAAAGAAAAAATTAAATAAGATTCTTTCTGATAATACAGGCAAATCTTTAAAAAAGATTGAAGTAGATACTGAAAGAGATTATTTTATGGATAGTGATGAAGCACTAGAGTATGGAATTATAGATAAAATATTATAATTAAAAATCTTTAGATGTTTATTTCTAAAGATTTATTTTTTTTGAAACCATTTCTTTTATTTTTCTAAATCTATGGTTAATACCACTCTTAGTTATTGTAGTACCCGTTTCAATACTGATTATATTAGCTAATTCACCCATAGAACTTTCTGGATATTTTTCTTTGTAGACACATATTTCTTTTATTTTATCATCTAGTAAATCAAAATCATATATTTCTTTTAATTTTTTTATGTTTTCCAATTGTTCATTAGACGAAAATACTATTTTATCAATATTTGCTTGTTCACAATTGTTTAGTCTGTTAGTCATATTTTTATGGTCTCTATATATTCTAATATCTTCATAATAAAATAAACTATTATATGCATTTAATAATTTTATAAAATCACTTATTCTCTCTGATTCTTTTAAATAAACCATGTAATGTTTTTCTCTTTTTAATACTTTGCTTTTAAAGTTTAGTTCATTTAATAACTTATTTATGAAGTCTGCTATTTTTTTATTATCTATTATGAATTCTAGATGGTATCTGCTTGTTTTAGGATCATTTACACTACCACAGATTAGAAATGCTCCTCTTAAATATGCTTTTTTTTCTTCTAATCCGTCTATTATATATTCTTCAGGTATATATTTTCTTTTATTGTTATCATCTAATATACTTAGAGATTTTAATATTTTATAGTTTTTATCTTTTACTAATATATTTACCATATAATTTTTATTTAATCTGTTTATTTGTTCTGTTGTTATTTCTATTTTTTGGTTAAATAAAGATTTTATTAGTTTATAGATTCTTCTTGATACTCCGATATTTTCTGTATATAAGCTAAATGTTTCTTTATCAATTTTTGCATCTATATTTATTATTGCAGATAATTCAGCTATTAATTCTGTTTGTGGGTATTCAATATTTAATATCTCATTTTTTATATTTGTAGTAAATGACATATATACCTCCTTCTTTTTTAAATTATAACATGTATCTATTTAGAAAAAAAGAGCTTTACTTTTGTAAAGCCTTTACCAATTTCGTGAATAAAACCATCCACCAGGAAAATAAATTACTGATGCTGGATCGATTAGTGATGAACGATAATTTGCTGCAGTAACATGTCCCCAAGAAATAGTTAAATGAAGGTGAGCGCCTGTCGTACAAGAGTCATATCCTCCATGCGCAGTGCTTGTTGAATATCCTCCCATGTGTCCTATTATAGTGTTTGCAGTTACAACATCTCCTGTGTTTACTTGTACATCCAATAAATGCATATAAACTGATGTATATTTAGTACCATTTATATTATGATAAATAAACACAACGTTTCCTCCACAACCCCATCTTTGAATTGTACTAACTATACCTGGCGCTACTGAATAGATGTCTTTTCCTTCTGCT
>CAMENK010000031.1 GCA_945928335.1 uncultured Bacillota bacterium | reverse complement strand
AAGAATCACTTATAGTTAATAAAGATGTAGCTTTTTTATTATTAACACTAGCATTTATGAATAGGCTAAATGTTTCCATTTCAACACAATCACAATTATGTACTTTTTTAATTTCATTCATATCAAAATTTTGTGTATAAAAGCTTTCAGTTGAATGACATCTACCTGATTTTAGATTTATATTTAAATTGTTTGCTGTTTCTTTTATTATTTCATTTAATTCTTTATTTGAATATACTATTTTCTCACTTCCATTACAATATGATAATGCATAATTGGAATTAGAATAAGAACTCTCTACTAAAAATAAGTCATTTACATTTAAATCTTCACTATAAGAGCCAGCACTACCAATTCTTATTATTGTATCTACATTATATACTGTAAATAGTTCATGACTATAAATACCCATTGAAGGTATACCCATTCCACTAGAAAATATAGTTATTCTTTTTCCTTTATAATAACCTGTATAGGCAAGTTCACCTCTAACAGTATTTACTAATTTAGAGTTTGTTAAGTATTTTTCATTTATATATTCTACTCTTTTAGGATCTCCTGGCATTATTACTATGTTAGCTATATCCTCTAGTTTACTTTCTATATGTGGTGTCATTCTTCTTCACCTTTGCTTTCTTCAAGTCTTACCAATACTTCTCTAGGTTTGCTTCCATTTTGTGGTCCAATAATTCCTTTTTCTTCTAATGTATCAATTATTCTTGCAGCACGATTATAACCTAATCTATATTTTCTTTGTATTAGGGAAGCACTTATTTTTCCAGTTTTAACTGCAAATTCCACTATTTCATTATATAAAGGATCTTCTCCATCCGAACTTTCACTATGAGAAGCATTCTCTTCTTTAGGACTCTTGTCTAAATCTGCCATTTTTTCATCATAAACAGGTTTGCCACTTCTTTTAACAAATTCTACAACTCTATTGATTTCTTCATCAGATACATAACTGCCTTGAATACGAATTGGGGTACTTTCACCTGGTGGTAAGAATAACATATCACCTTTACCAAGTAATTTTTCTGCTCCACCCATATCTAATATTGTTCTAGAGTCTACATTGCTTGAAACCATAAAGCTTAATCTTGTAGGAATATTAGACTTAATTAAACCAGTAATTACATCTGTACTTGGTCTTTGTGTTGCAACTATTAGATGAATTCCAGCAGCACGCGCTAGTTGAGTGATTCTCATAATTGATTCTTCAACTTCTTTACTAGCAACCATCATTAAATCTGCAAGTTCATCAATTATCACTAATATGAATGGTAATTTTTCTAATTCAGTTTTTCTATTTTTATTTTTTTCAACGTATTCATTATATGCAGCTATATTACGTGTACCCGTATTTGCAAACATATCATATCTTTCTTCCATTATCATGCATACCTTTTGTAGTGCTACTGCTGCTTTTTTAGGATCTGTAACAACTGGCCTCATTAAATGAGGTATTCCTTCATAACAATTTAACTCTACTTTTTTAGGATCAACTAATATCATTTTAACTTCGTCAGGTTTAGCACGCATTAAAATAGATGTTATAATATTATTTATGCAAACAGATTTACCACTACCAGTAGCACCCGCAACTAACATATGTGGTGCCTTATTTATTTCAAAATATTGAATATTACCCATTATATCTAAACCTAAAGGCGCTACTAATTTTGAATTATCTAATTTTTTAGGAATTCCTGCTAAAATATCTTTTATCTTAACTTCACTAGTACTTGGATTAGGTATTTCTATACCAATAGTACTTTTTCCTGGAATAGGCGCTTGTATACGTACATCTTTAGCTGCTAAAGCTAAAGCTATTTCTCTATTTATACTAAGAATTTTATTAACTTTAGTACCAGCTTTTAATTCTATTTCATATTGTGTTACAGTAGGCCCTACATGGACTTCTACTACTTTTCCACTTATACCAAAATCATTAAATACTTTTTCAAGTATTTTATTATTATGTGTTATAAATTCTGTAGAATTAACTTTTCCTTTATTTTTACTACCTACTAATAAATCTAAAGGTGGCAAAACATATTCATTATCATAGTCTTTTATTTCTTTTTCTTCATAAGATACTTCTTCAATGTGAGTCATAGGTTCTTCTTTAGTGGTAATTTGTTCAATGTTAGTTATTACTATTTTATCATCCTCTTCTTCTTTATCTTGGTTATCCAATTCTTTAGCGCCTTCTTTAGCTATTTGTTCCATAGAAGGTTTTTTCTTAAATGGTTTAGTAATAAATTCAAACACATCTAATAATGTAATATTAAATAACATAATTACTCCAAAAATTGCTAGAACTGCACATATTATATACGTTCCCATAATATCAAATAAGCTAACAAAAAGAGTTGCTAATAATCCTCCAATTATACCTCCTCCAGTATATTTAATCAAATTAACATTACTGAAAGATCCTGTTAGATTATTAACTGTTACTTTTAATATTTCTATTCCTTGTAAATCATTATCTTTAATATATTCTATATGTGAAAAAATAAGTATTGCTATTAGTATTGTATATAATCCTACTATTCTAGCATTAAAGTAATTAGGACTTTTTCTTTTAATCAAAAGTATACTACCTACTAATAAACATATTATTAAGAATAAACTATACCAATTTCCAAAAAGAAAAATAGCAAAATTTTTGATTATTCTACCTACAGGTCCAAATTTACCAAATCCTAATACTCCAATAAGTATTAAAAAGAGCCCCTGTAACTCTCTTTTATATGGAAATTCTTGTTTTGATTCTTCTTTTGATACTTTCTTTTTAGCCATTTCATCAACTTCTTTCTTTATTCTTTACATGCACTTAAAAGTTTTTTATGTATTCCTGGCTCAACTATGTTAAGTGCATTTAAACTAATTTCTAAACTTCTCTTATATTCTCCCTTTTTAAATTCTTTTTCTGCATGATTTAAACTATCATCAATTTCTTTATAACTACTTCTATATCTATTTCCATATACAATAGCCAATTCTGCCATTCCTGCTGTTCTACTAAGTTCACTAGATAAACTATATAATTTTAAAACCAAATCTCTTCCAGTATCAACTCTAATATTTAATTCTTGAATCTCAATAGGTTTTTTATCTAATTCTGATATTATACTTTGTATTCCTTCTTTTGCTTCATTTAACTCAATGAAATATTTTTTAGGTATTACTGGTAATTTATAAGATTTAATTTTATTTTTAGCTTCTTTTAATATAGTTCTTATTTCTGTCAATTGCTCTCTAGCTCTTAATTCGTCTTCTTTTAAACTACCTAAATTCTTAATAGTCATTTCTAATTTATCTTCTATCTTAGCTATTTTAACATTTATTAGTTCACATTCTTTAGCTAAACTAGAATATGGTGTAATTTTAGTTAAAGTTCTATCATTTATTTTCTTATAATGTTCTTTTAAACTATATAACTCACTATTAATAAGTTCTAAACTTTTGAGTTCATCCTGACTCAAAGCATATGTTTCTTTTAATTCTTCTACTTCACTAAATATATTTTTTAATACTGATGTTAATCTAGATAACTTAATTCCAATAGTATCCATATATTTTTCATATTCTTTTTTACTTTGTTTTTCTTTATCAAAGTCTCCATATAATCCTTCAAAATAATCAAGCATTGTCTTAAGTTCAAATATTGAATCTTCTATATTTAATACTTTCATTCTGTCAAATATATCTCCAAGTTTTTTCTTAGCTTCTTCTATATTATAATCTAAATTTATATATTCAATATTATATCCATCTTTTTTCATCTTAGTTGCAAGGCACTCTAATTCAGTTATTTTCTTAGGTATTATCATTTTGCACATTAAAATTATTGTAGGTGTCTCATCTATAACAACTTTTAAATTATTTATCATGTCGTCTAAAGCATGTACAATTCTTCCTACTTCTTCATAATCATTATTTTCCATTACTCTTTCAAAAGCACTAAATAGTTTATTTATATTGTCAAATTGAAGATCAACCCTATTGCCCATTTCTTTATAATCATTTTTATTATTGTTATACTTTGTTATAACCTCTCTATATAAACTCTTTAATTTTGTAACGGCTGTTCTATTTCTTTCTTCGCTTAAAGTAATATCTTCAATACTATCTAGTAAGACTTCCATATTTGCTTTTACATAATAGATTTCTAGTTCACATTTAGCAAGTTCAAAACTAGCTTCTTTATAGTTTTTTTCTTCTATTAAACTTTCAGCCTCTAACAATTTATCAGTTATTCTAGGAATGTCCTCTTTTTCAATTTTATTATAAGTTTTCTCCCATTTCTTATATTTTTCCTCTAATTTTTCATTATTTATAAGGCTTTTTACTTTTTCCATTTCAGTTTTAATAGATGATGATATTATTAAATTTTTTAAAGTTTCTAACCTATTTAATTCTTTTTCTAATTTATTTTTATTCTTCTTATTTATTCCAATTATAGTTATAACTATCAAAGCAAATCCTAAAACATAAATTGTTATAGCAATTAAAACTACAGCACTTGTTGTTAAATTCTTCACTTATGTCACCTACTCTCTATAGATATTTTATCACATAACTCTTATTCTTAAAAGCAAAAAGTTTTAAAATTGTATATTTATTATCGTACTTTTAAAAATACATATAAAAAACTATTGATATTTTATATTTTTTTTAGTATACTTAAGTACGTGGAAGAAATGGCAACTAAATTTAATTAGTAACGTGTTTATATCTATTTAGATTGTTTAGTAACGAAGCCATTCGTGAAATACTCAATATAAACACCCTACTGACGAGAGTTTAGATAAACACTTCTTTCAAAATATGATAAGGAGGTGCTTATATGGCTAGATACACTGGCCCTGCTTTCAAAAAATCAAGAAGACTTGGATTTAGTACTCTTGAAAGTGGAAAAGAGTTAAGAAAAAGAACATCAGCTCCTGGACAACATGGCACTAGTAAAAAGAAACTAAGTGAATATGGAATCCAATTACAAGAAAAGCAAAAAGTTAAATTCATGTATGGACTTACTGAAAAACAATTCAGAAAAACTTTTGATGAAGCTGGTAAGAAAAAAGGTATGCATGGTGTTAATTTCTTAATAATGCTAGAAAGCAGATTAGATAACTTAGTTTATCGTATGGGTATGGCAAAAACTAGAAGAGCTAGTCGCCAACTTGTAAATCATGGACATATTTTAGTTAATGGTAAAAAGGTTGATATTCCAAGTTATCAAGTTAAACCAGGAGATGTTATCAGTGTTAGAGAAAGTTCTATGAATCATCCAGTTATAAATGAATGTTTAGATAATACAACTAATAGAGTTGCTTATGTAACATTTGATTCAAAGAAAAAAGAAGGTACTTATGTAAGATATCCTGAAAGAGAAGAACTTAATGCTGAAATAAATGAATCTCTAATAGTTGAATTCTATAATAGATAGAATTAAAACCAAATAAACTAAAACAAACTTTAGAAAAAGTATTTTCACAAGTTTGTTTAACTTTAAAATGTAGGTATTTTTCAACCTACATTTTTTATATTACATCTTTTTTCTTTACTCTTTTTTATCTACACTTAACACAGAAAGAAAAGCTTCTTGAGGCACTTCTACACTTCCAACTTGCTTCATACGTTTCTTTCCTTCTTTTTGTTTTTCTAATAGTTTTCTTTTTCTAGATACATCTCCACCATAACATTTAGCCAAAACATTCTTTTTCATAGCAGATAATGTTTCTCTAGCAATTACACGCGATCCAATACTTGCTTGAATAGGAACAGTAAACATCTGTCTTGGAATTATTTTCTTAAGATTTTCAACTATTATTTTTCCTCTTCTATAAGCATCATCTTTATGAACTATAATACTTAATGCATCAACAATTTCTCCATTTAAAAGAATATCTAATTTTACTAATTTACTTTCTTTATTTCCAATAAACTCATAATCAAAAGAAGCATATCCTTTAGTAAAACTTTTTAATTTATCAAAAAAATCATATACTATTTCACTAAGTGGTAATTCATAAATAACATTTACTCTTTTAGAATCAATATATTCTACATTTACATAAGTTCCTCTTTTATCTTGACATAATTCCATAACTGGCCCTACGTATTCGTTAGGAACAAAAATATTAGTTTTAACATATGGTTCTTTTATACAATTTACTTTAGATAAATCAGGCATTTTATTAGGACTATCTATATATATAGTTTCTCCACTATTTAAAAGTACTTCATATATAACACTTGGACTTGTAGCAATAAGTTCTATATTAAACTCTCTTTCTATTCTCTCTTCAATTATTTCCATATGTAATAATCCCAAAAATCCACATCTAAATCCAAAACCTAATGCATCACTCTTTTCTGGTTCAAACATTAATGCTGCATCATTTAGTTTTAATTTCATTAAAGCTTCTTTTAAATTAACATATTTATTTGAATCTATTGGATAAAGACCACAATAGACCATAGGTTTCATTGGTTTATATCCAGGAAGTGGATCTAAATTAGAATTTTCTAATACTATTGTGTCTCCTACTCTTACATCTTCAATGCTTTTTATACTAGCTGTTATATATCCAACCTCTCCAGCAGTTAATTTATCTCTTGGACTATCTTTAGGTGTAGTTTTACCCAATGAAATAACTTCATATACTGCTCCAGTAGATATCATTTTAATTTTATCTTTTACTTTAATTTCGCCATCTACTATTCTAACAAGTGCTACTATTCCTTTGTAACTATCAAAATAACTATCAAATATCAAAGCTCTTAGTGATTTTTCTTTAGAAGATGGAGCAGGTATTTTTTCAACAACTGCATCTAATAAAGCTTCTACACCTTCACCTGTTTTTCCACTAACGCATAATATCTCATCCTTTTCAAAACCAATCGTGTCCATTAGTTCTTGTTTAACTCTTTCAGGGTCAGCATTAGGTAAATCTATTTTATTTATAACAGGTATTATTGTTAAATCATTTTCTAATGCTAAATATAGATTTGCTAAAGTTTGTGCTTCAATCCCTTGTGTAGCATCAACAACTAATATTGCTCCTTCACAAGCAGCTAAGCTTCTACTAACTTCATATGAAAAATCTACGTGTCCTGGTGTATCTATTAAATGTAAAATATAACCTTTATATTTAAGTTCAACGGCATTTAATTTAATAGTAATTCCTCTTTCACGCTCGATATCCATGTTATCTAACAATTGATCTTTTTTTTCTCTTTCACTTACATTTCCACATATATCAAGTATTCTATCAGCTAAAGTACTTTTACCATGATCTATATGCGCAATGATTGAAAAATTTCTAATTTTATCTTGCATAGAATTCACATCCGATTAAAAGTATAACATATTTAATAAAATTATAAAATAGAAACTTTAAATACTCACAAATTTGTTAACTTTATTTTAAATGTTGTTTTGTATATATTATTATCTTCTATATATCTTG
>CAMENK010000030.1 GCA_945928335.1 uncultured Bacillota bacterium | reverse complement strand
GCTTATAGGAGACAACTTAAAAATAACTGGTCTAATAAAAGATCATATAAATGCCGTACTAATAAAATTAAAAGATGCAGGAGTTGACTTCAATGCAACTGATAGTGAAGTAATAATCTCGAAATGTAATGATATAAAGCCTACAAATATAAAAACACAAGTATATCCAGGGTTTCCAACTGATGCTCAACAGCCATTTACTGTATTACTTACTCAAGCTAACGGAACAAGTAAAATAACAGAAACTATATATGAATCAAGATTTATAAGCGCAAGATTATTAAATGAAATGGGGGCAAAAACTCAAGATAACGAAAATATTTTAATCGTTGAAGGAAAAACACCTTTAAAAGGAACAAACTTGACAATACCAGACCTAAGGGGAGGAGCAGCATTACTATTAGGAGGACTTATAGCAGAAGGAACTACTACACTAGACAATATTTCTCTTATATTAAGGGGATATGAAGATGTAGTAGAGAAACTTACAAAAGTAGGTGCAAAAATAGAAATAGTAGAATAAGTTATAATTATTAAATATTGGAATAAAATATTACGAGGAATATAATATGAAAAAGAAAATACTTGTAATATTTTTTCTTGCCTTAATACCACTCTATGTAATTTATAAAATATATAGAAAAGAAGAGTATAATTATTTAGCTATTGGAGATGAATTAGCTAAAGGACATACACCTTTTAATGAGTATAACACAAGTTATACTGACTATTTATATGACTACTTAGAAAAAAAACATAGCAACATAACAATAAACAAAAACTATATTGAAGAAGATATGAGAATAAATGATTTATTTACTGAACTAAATAAAATAGATAAAAATTCTTTATCTTATAGCATTAAAAATGCAGATATAATTACATTGTCCATAGGTAGTGAAGAAATATTTAATAAACTAAAATCAAATTATGAAATATATAAAGAAAATCCAAAACTTATATATAATTATATCGATGACTTATTTACTAATTTAAATCATTTATTAAAAGAATTTAGAAAATTATCTAAAAAAAACATTTATATAGTCGGTTATTACAGCCCATTGGAGTATAATGAAGAAAATCAAATATTTATAGATAGCCTTTTTAATTACATAGATATGAAATTTAAAGAGTTAGAAAAAAATACAAAAGTAATATATATTGATATATATCAAGGTTTCAAAAATAATCCTAATTATCTGCCTAATAAAAATCATACTTTTCCATCCTTAGAAGGATATAATTATATTTCAAATCAAATAATTAAAAAAATAGAAAGTTAACTTTTCAAATAACTTTCTAAAAAACAATCAATATTTCCATCTAAAACATCATTAACATTACTAGTCTCATAATTTGTTCTCAAATCTTTTACTAATTTATAAGGTTCTAAAACATAATTTCTAATTTGACTACCAAAATTAACATCCATAATATTACCTTTTAAATCTTTAAGTTTATTATCTAAAAATTCTTTTTCTAATAAATACAATTTACTTTTTAATAAATCTAATGCCTTCTCTTTATTCTTAATTTGACTTCTTTCATTTTGACAAGTAACAACTATTCCGGTTGGTAAATGAGTAATTCTAACGGCTGAATCAGTAGTATTAACACTTTGACCTCCAGCACCACTACTTCTATAAACATCTATTTTTAAATCTTCTTCTTTAAGTTTAACGTCAATATTAGTATTTATTTCAGGTGTAACTAAAACAGAAGCAAAAGAAGTGTGCCTTCTTTTATTAGAATCAAAAGGACTAATTCTAACCAATCTATGAACCCCAGTTTCACCTTTTAATAATCCAAATGCATTTAATCCTTTAACTAAAATAATACATCCTTTAATACCAACTTCTTCACCAGGTTGTTCACTTAAAACTTCATATTTAAAATTACTTTTATCTAAATATCTAACATACATTCTTTTAATCATATTAGCCCAGTCGTTACTTTCAGTACCCCCAGCACCACTATGAATTTCAATAATAGCATTGTTTTTATCAAATTCACCACTTAATAACACATCTATCTTAATTTTATCTAAATTCTGCTTAATTATATATATGTCTTCATCTATAACATTTAATTCTTCATTATCAATACCTAATTCTAATAACTCTAAATCATCTTCAATAACCTTTAGAGTTTTTTCATAAAGTTCAATATTTGATTTTAAACTAGAAAGTCTACTTAAAATTTCACTACTATTCGTACTATTCCAAAAATCTTCCTTCTTAGTTAATAAATCTAACTCATCTATCTCTTTCTTCTTATTATCTAAGTCAAAGAGACCCCCTATAAGATAATAATTCCTTTTTTAAATTTTCAAGTTCTAATCTATAATTCTTCTGATCCATAAAACTCAACCTCATCTCCATTCCTTACACCCATTGCATTGGCTTCATCAGTATCTAAATGTAATTCTAAAGAATAAGAATCTTTAGTTTTAATTTCTACATTATCATACACACCACCACGTTCACCAAAAATTTTAACTTTTACAATATCCCCACTTTTATAACCTAATTTAATTGCATCATTGGTACTCATATGAATATGTCTATGGGCTAAAATACATGAATTTTCAACTAATAATTCACTATTATTACTAATTAAAATAACATCTTCAGAATTCTCTAAATCTCCACTCATCCTTACAGGTGGATTAATTCCTAAAAAGTATGCATCAGTTTTTGATACTTCCACCTGAGTTTTATCTCTAAGTGGACCAACAACCCTAACTTTACTCAAAACCCCTTTATTAGTTTTAATACTAACAAATAAATCAGATACATATTCACCCTTTTGACTCAAATCTTTTACTTTATTCATTAAAGTATTTGGAAACAAAACATTAAAATCGTTTTTACTTAAATGAACATGTCTATTACTAACTCCTATTTTAACCTTCATCAGCCATTCCTCCATAAACAATTATAACATAAAAAATAATCTAATACATATACTATAACGAGGTGATTACAAAATGAATGGAAGCTACTATAAAAGTCCATTATTTCCAAACGAACCAATATATGAAAGAGATACAACTCCACCAAATCAAATGAATGATTTACCAATGGAACAAAGCTACATAGAAAATATACTAAGGCTTAATAAAGGAAGAAAAGCAACGGTTTATGTAAGTTTTCCAGACTCTTTAAATTGGAAAGATAAAATATTTACTGGGATAATCGAACAAGCAGGAAGAGATCATATAATACTAAGTGATCCAGAAACAGGTAAATGGTATATGATACTAATGATATATCTAGACTATGTAGAATTTAATGAAAAAATAAATTATAAATAAAATGTAAATAAGCAAGAATAAATATATATTTTTGCTTTTATTATGCTAAAATAGTTTTATGAAGAAGTTTATTATAAGTTTAATAACATGTATTTTAATGTGCCCTATAATAGGAAATGCACTTGAAATAGAAGGATTATATTCAAAAAATGTCTTGGTTTATAATTTAGATGAAGATAAGATTTTATATGAGGAAAAAAGTGAAGACAAAATCAGTATAGCAAGTTTAACCAAAATAATGACTACAATAGTTGCAATTGAAAATATTGATGACTTAAATGAAAAAGTAACAATAACTTCAAAAATGTTAGAAGGTATTCCTTATGATGCATCAGTAGCGGGCTTAGAAATAGGTGACACATTAACATATAAAGATTTATTATATGCAAGCATGATACCATCAGGTGCTGATGCAACTCAAGCGTTAGCAATTTCATTAACAGGATCAGTATCTAATTTTGTTAAACTAATGAATGAAACAGCAGAAAGAATAGGTCTAACAAACACACATTATGTTAATACCACTGGACTAGATGAAGAAGGACACTATTCAACAATAAAAGATATACTAACTTTAATTAAATATGCTTTAAATAACGAAACATTCAAAGAAGTGTTTGAAACTAAATCATATACAACAACTAATAATATAAAACTAAAATCTACTTTAAATTACTATAACAAAGGATTAAACTATGATATATCATATGTTAAAGGATCAAAAACAGGATTTACGGATGATGCAGGACTTTGCTTACTTACTCTTTCTAACATTGATGAAATAAACATAATAACAATAACAACAAATGCACCATATACATATGGAAATTTCAAAAACATGATAGATTTAAACACAATAAAAGATTCTTTAAAAGATAACTTTACAAAAATAATTCTAGTAAATGAAAATGATACTTTAATAACATTAGAAACAAAATACGCAAAACAAAAAGAAATAATAATTAAATCACCAAAAGATATATCTAAATATATAGAAAATCCATATGATAAAACAGAGTTAAAAATAGAATATACAGGAGAAAAAATAATCGCATATAATACTGCAGTTGGAACTAAACTAGGAGAAGTAAAAATAACTTATAAAGATGAAATAGTAGATATTCTTGAAATTAAACTAGAGCAAGAACTAAACTTTAGCTTACTAGCTTTCATAAAAGAAAACATAATAACAATTATAATAGCAATAGTAGTATTAGCAGTAATAATAATAGTTCTAAAAAAACCAAAGAAGAAAAAAAGAAAAAAGATAGTAGTAAGATAATTGACACTAACACTTGAAAAAATAGATAAATATTAAAGATAAGGAGATAGAAATACAAAACTATGAAAGAATTAAACTTCTTCTGAATTAGGTTATTTAATACTTGATTCAAAGGTATTAAACCTACAATAACTCTCATAGTTTTGTTCATACATTAACATATAGGCACTAGGCTATGTGTTTTTTCTTGTACTTAAAAAGAAAGAGATAGAATATAACTAAAACAAACATTAAGTGTTCAGGTCGAGCGCTTTTTTCCTGTCAAATACCTAGTAATTTAAACCATAACGTGATAAAATGTATATACTAGCAGTATATGGTCTTGTACCAAATCTTTCACAATTTGCAATATTAATAAATTGTGATATAATATACTGACGGAGGATTTTATGAAGATAATATTACTTGAAAATGTAAAAGGAACTGGAAAAAAAGATGAAATCAAAGAAGTAAAAGACGGCTTCGGTAGTTTTCTTATAAAATCAAAAAAAGCAGTACCTTATTCAGAAAAAAGCAAAGAAGTACTAAAAACTCAGTTAGATAATAGAAAAGAAGAGGAAGAAAGACTTCTTAAAGAGGCTTTAGAATTAAAGAATAAATTAGAAAATACTAAAATTACTTTTAATGTTAAAACGGGTAAACAAGATAAAGTATTTGGTAGTATAAGTTCTAAACAAATAAGTGAAGAACTTAAAAAGAAAAACTTTAATATAGATAAAAAGTTAATAGAAGCAGATAACATAAATTCTCTAGGAGTACATTTAGTTAAAATAAAATTACATAAGAAAGTAATTGCAGAATTAAGTGTAGAATTAAAAGGTGGTGACTAAATGGCAAGAAAAGAACCACAAAACATAGAAGCAGAAATAAATGCTTTAGGTTGTGCGTTTCTTAGCAAAAGTGCCCTTGATAAAGTTTGTGAAGAACTTACAACACAGATGTTTTATCTAGATAGTCACAAAAAAATATTTGAAGCACTAATAAGTTTAAGAAGTACAGATACAGCAGTAGATATAACAACTGTTTCTAATGAATTAGAAAAAAATAAAACTCTAGGTTCAATAGGAGGTATTGACTATTTAACAGAAGTAGTTAACTCAGTCGCAACTCCAGCTAACATAGAATATTACATAAACATAATCTTTGAAAAATATGTATTAAGAACACTAATTGATAATGCTACAAGTATAATTGATGAATGTTATGATGAAAAAGAAGATATTAACACAATCGTAGAAAAAGCAGAAAAAAGAATTCTTGGAATCAACAGTGATAGAATGATAAAAGAAATCAAACCTATCCAAGAAGTACTAGTAAAAGCACAAGAAGAAATAGAATTTTTATCAAAAAATGGAGCAGACATAACAGGTGTTCCATCAGGATTTACTGATTTAGATAGAAGAACAACAGGATTCCATGGAAATGAGTTAATTATACTTGCAGGTCGTCCTGGTATGGGTAAAAGTGCGCTTGCGATTAACATGGCAACATACATGACAATAAATGCTAAAAAATCAGTAGCCTTATTTAACCTAGAAATGGGAGCAACTCAAATAGTAAATAGAATGTTTTCTTCTATCGGTCAGATAGATAGTCAAAAGCTAAGAACTGGTAGATTAGATCATAATGACTGGAAGAAATTTAATGAAGCATTGAGCCTATTAGCTGATACTAAGTTTTTCATAGATGACACTCCAGGAATAACAGTAGCTGAAATAAGAAGTAAATGTAGAAGATTAAAAAATAGTGATAAAGGTTTAGATTGTATAATCATTGACTATCTACAACTAATAAGCAGTTCTAATAAATACTCTGGACAAAGAACTAATGAAGTAAGTGAAATATCTAGAGATTTAAAAAAACTTGCAATGGAGTTAGAAGTGCCTGTAATCGCCCTAGCACAACTATCTCGTGGTGTAGAACAAAGAGAAGACAAAAGACCTTTAATGAGTGACTTAAAAGAAAGTGGCTCAATTGAACAAGATGCAGATATAGTAATGTTCATATATTGTGATGATTACTATAAATTCAAATCAAAAGAAAGACCAACACTATCACCAACAGAGCTAATCATATCAAAACACAGAAGTGGTAGTACTGGTACAGTAGATTTAATTTTTGAACGTGAACATGCAACATTCAAAAATTACCTAAAAAGTGAGGAAAAAGAAAATGAATAAGAAAAGTATATATTGGAGCTCGGTATTTGTAATCATACTAACAAGCCTAATATTCATACTTGGAACAGATAGAAAAAGTTATGATTCAAACCCTGAAACTGTTTATCAAGTATATCTAAATGGTCAAACAATAGGTGTAATTGAAAATGAAGAAGAATTACACAACCTAATAGATAAAGAACAAAAAAATCTTAAAAAAGAATATAAAGTAGATAAAATATATGCACCAATTGGACTTGAAGTAACTAAATTAGTTACTTATAATGATGAACTTGACAATGTTAAAGAAGTATATAATAAAATTAAAGATGAAGAACCTTTCACTGTAAAAGGTTATGAAATCACAATCGCGCATTCTGAAGATAATATTGAAAAAATAAATGTATTAAATAAAGAAGATTTTGATATAGCTGTTGAAAATACAATCAAAGCGTTTGTAGATGAAGAAGAATATGAAAAATATCTTAATGAAGAACAAGATGAAATAGTTACAACAGGTTCTACAATTGAAGATATTTATATAAAAGAAACAATAACAGTTAAAGAAAAATATATAAGTACTGAAGAAAAAATTTACAAAGATGAAAATGAACTTAGCAGATATATGCTATTTGGTACAGATGAAACTCAAGGAACACATATAGTTACTTCAGGTGAAACAATAAAAGAAATAGCTGATGAATATGAATTATCAGTTAAAGAGTTTTTAATAGTTAATCCAGAAATAATTAGTGAAAATGCATTACTATTTAATGGTCAAGAAGTAAATGTTGGATTAGTAAAACCAA
>CAMENK010000029.1 GCA_945928335.1 uncultured Bacillota bacterium | reverse complement strand
CAATTAAATTTTATAATGGTAAGTGAACCTTCCACCTCCTGCATTTATGTGATTACTTATTACTATAACATCTTTCCCAGTTCCATAGGCATTCTTTATTCTATTAGTTCTATTTGTACTATCTATTGTTTCATCTGTAGTTCTAGTCATAGTTACTGGAATTCCTAATTCTCTTAGTCTGTCATACATATATTTACTTATTAAAAGATTTAAATCTTTTTCTACTATACCATTACCACTTGCCCCTGGATCTGATCCTCCATGCCCAGCATCTATAACTACACCTTTTAACGCCATGTTAATCACCTAGTTTAGTATATGAAAAAAACTTACACGTGTGATTTTTTATATTATTTTTTATGTTATTTACATATTTCTGAAAGTTTTTCTATAATATATTCTTTTGTTTCATCGTAAGTTTTGTCAAAAGATATTGATAGTTCATTATAAAGTAACTTTTCTGCTTTATTGAACCATTCATTATCTTTTTCACTTACTTTTTTATTATTTTCTTTTCTAAGTTTATTTCTTAAAAAAGTAGTTTTTTAAGTTTTAACTCTAATTTTCCACTTCGATATAATTCTTTGTATTCATTATCAAGTAATTTGCTTGAAATATCCAATTCTTTTATATTTGGAATTTTATTTATTAAGCTATCTGCTTCTATTTTTATAATTTTCTATCTGTAGTTTCTTTAATTTGTTTTATTTTACAAATATTTTTTCATGTTACTATTTTTCTTTTTTATTAAAAAAAGTCTATAAACATCAGTTTATAAACTTATATTTTATTCTTCTCCTTCTGTAGGAGTTCCAGGTATTTCTTGATCTGTTTCTTCATTTTCATCTGAAGGATTCTCATCAGGTTTTTCTGTTTCAATTGGATTATCCACTACTTTTTTTCTTATTACTTCTATAGTTATTGTACTTGGTATTTTATCAACAATTACGCCTTCGTGTACACTTTGATTAATTATTTGACCATCTGAATATGATGAATCTGAACTCTCTACCTCTACTACATTTATAGTTCTTCCTGTAGCTGAAGCCCATGATTTTGCATAAGATTCACTTGAACCTATTAGATTAGGCATTAGAGATTTTTGAGCTTCATTATAATATTCATATCCTACTATTTCTTTTTCATAAGGTTTATTTATGCTAAAACTTATTTGTTTTATTTCTTCTTGTGGTAATAATCCTAAGTTTACTTTCATTGCATTTATTATGCTATTTAAACTCTGTTTATAATTATGAAAAGTATAAGTATAACCCCAACTTTCATAAATCATCAAACTATATCCAGTTAAAAATGTTTTTGTTATATTTAAGTTGACATCAGAATTTTTTAGCATGATTGACTTAGCTATGTTATAGAATGATAATATTTCTTCTGTTGTCATGCTTAGATCTATGTTATTACTAATTGTATCTAGTATTTTATATAAATCATTTACATTTCTTATTGTTTTAATTTGTTTTATCATTCCTTCAACTACAAGTTGCTGATTTTGTCCTCTTTGAAAATCTCCTAAAGGTAAAGTTTTTCTGTGTCTAGCCAAAGCTAAAGCTTGTTGTCCATTTAGTACTTGTACTCCCTTATTTAAACATATTTCATATCCTGGGCCTTCCATTCTATCTTCATTGCTTTCACAAAAATCCATAGGAACATCAACTGTTATTCCACCTAGTGCATCTACTAAGTCTATTACACCCTTAAAGTTTATTTTTGCATAGTAATCTATTGTTAATCCAGTAAAATTTTCAACTGTTTTTACCATACATTTTGTTCCGCCCCATGCTGCAGCATTTATTTTGGTATAATTTCCTCCACAAGCCATTTTAACATATGTGTCTCTTGGAATACTAAACATTGTAGCATGTAATGTTTCTGGATCAAATGAAATTAACATTATTGTATCCCCATTAAATGAACTACTTGTTTTTATATTTTCTTCTTCAGAGTCAATACCTAATAATAGTATTGTAAAAGGTTTTGTTATTTTAGAACCTGTTGATATAATATCTTCTTCTGTTTCTGCTTTTTTATAGTTTTTTCCATATTCATGTATTAGATATATTTCTGAATTGCTATCAAAGTTTTCTACACTTTTAAACATATTTTTATAGTTAGAACTTATAAATATTGCATCTACTTCTCCATCTACTAATGCAGTCATTAGAGTTACAGTATCTGAATATGTTTTAATTTCATTGTTTTCATCTAGTTTATATTCTTTTATTACTTCATTAGGAAGTATGTATCCTTCGATATCTTCTTCATCTTCTATCATTCCTATTTTTAAATCTTTAATATCATTTATTTTTCCTTGCTCAGTTAAGGATATTAATGAAGTATGATATTTCACATCTTCTGTATTAAAATTATCAAGTTTACTATATACTTTGTAAATAACAAATGAAATGGCTATGCATATTATAGACATTATAATTGTTAATATAGAATATATTGTGAATTTTTTCTTTTTAAGAAATTTTACACTATCAAATAAAGAATATAAGAATAATAATAAAAATAGTATTAAAATTATAATTAGCATTATTCTACAAAAGGTTTCTATTCCTGATAATAAATATAATGTGTAAATTGTAAATCCTACTGAAAAAATTAGTATTAAAGATAGTATTATTGAAATTATGTTTAGTGCCTTAAATTTTTTCATTTTTTATTATTCTCCTTTTCTTCTTTAACGTCCTTTGTTTTTTCTTCTTTATTTGTATCTTTATTTTCTTCCTTTTGATTTTCTAATCTTTTTTTCATTAATCTCTTTTTTCTTTTTTTGTTTTTAATAAATGTTACTAATAATATCAATAAAAGTAATATAGTTTCTAATCCTAGAACTAGAATAATCATTAAGTAGTTTTCATTTCTTTTTGTTAATTCTTCTACTATACTACCATTATATCTTGATAGTGTATTATTTTCTTTATCATATTCATAGAAATCTTCTTTTCCATTTTCGATATTTATTCCATATATTAAATAAAATTCTTTATTGCCATTATAACTATAAGCTGTTATTTCTTCTTCATTTATTACTAATGTTGTTTGTTTATAACCTTCAGGGATTTTAGTTGGTATTTTAGGGTAAATTGTTAATCCTGACGTTTTTATTTCTATATATTTTGTATAAGTTTTGTCATTTTCATTATATATATATAATCCACTATTTCCACTTTCATCTTTTAATCCAACTAATATGTAGTCAGTTATTGAACTTTTGAAAGCAGGTACTTCTATACCATCAATTGTTATTTTTGTTTCTTCATATGTTGATGGTGCGGTTAATGTACTGCTTCTTTTTATTACTGTGTACTTTTTTCCATCGATTGATACATTTATTGGATTTTGATCTTCTACTTTTACTGTTACAGTATAAGTTTTTTTTGCACCATTTTGTGCAGTCACTATTAGTTCAAATTTATTATCTCCTTCTGATACTTCAAATTCACCTGTTCCACTTACTCCAGCTGTTTTATCTTCTACTGAGGCATTTAAGTTTATTTTTTCTGTGTCACTAGGTACGCTTACAGTATATTCTAATGTATCTTTATTGAATTCTTCATTTAATTCATATCCTTCTACAACTATAGAAGATAAATTATTATTTTTAGAATAACTTGCTTCTAATTCTTGTTGAGTTATTATTGTAATAGTTTTAGAATTTGCTGATGTTGATAAGTCTTGTACATCCCAGTCTATTACATTGTATGATTTTACTCCAATTTCTGCTTTTCCTGATGCAATTGCTTTAAATGTATAATTGTAACTAACTGAAGTTTTTCCACTTGATTGGGCTACATCCGCTACGGCTGATTGTCCACTTACAAGTTTTAATTTAGAAGTATCATATTTAATGTTATATTCCCAAGATCCAATACCACCACTTGAATAGATAGTAACAGTTGCATTAAATGTATTTCCAACTACAACTGAACTTTTGTTAGTAGTAACTGTTATGGATGCTGATGCTGCATTTAGACTTTCTAAACAAGTAAACATAGTCATTAGACTTATAAGAAATATACTTATTTTTTTCATTTATTAATTCAACTCCTTTTATAAATTTATTTCTTTTAAAATGTGCTTTTGTACTCTAAGTAAATCTTTTATAGTTATACTATTATCTGTATCTGTGTCAGCAGCTTCTTTGTAAGCCCCACTTAAAAGTGTTTCTTTTAATATATGCTTTTGTACTCTAAGTAAGTCTTTTATGGTTACAGTTCCATCTCCATCAACGTCTCCATTTACAACTATTTCAAATGTTTTATTTTCTCCATTTGAACTTGTTAATTCAATTTTATCTCCTGTTTTTAAATTTGAAGAAGTAGTTATTATGTTGTTATTTTTATCTTTATAAATTACTATGCTGGTTGGATCTGCTTTTTTTATGTTTGATATTAAAGTATTAGAAGCTATTCCTTCAGAGATATTTTTCATCAAATTATCTGTTACTTTTACACTTAATTTTGATAGTATATCGTCTATTGAAGTTACACTTTCAACTTTTTTTACAGTTATTTTATAAGTTGTTGTATCTCCACTTTGACTAGTTACTTTTATTTCAAAAGTTGTTTCATTTTCTGTTAATTCTAATGTTTCATCATATGTTGCAGTAGAAGTGGATTTTGTGGTTACAGCATTAATATTTATTTTCTCAATATCATTTGTAACATAATGTGTATATTCTAAGACATCAGAATCAAATCCAGTTATTGTTTTACCATCTATTTTAATAGCGCTTAAACTAGAATCTGTATCAGCTAGGTTAGGTAAACTCACTGTTTCTGGCATGTCTTTATAAACTGGAATTATGAATTCATGTGCTAGATTTAAAGCATCTAGTTCTTTCATAGTGTCATATACAGATTCTCCCTCTTGAGATGGTGCCATTATATTAGCCATGTATTGTCCAGCAAAATAATTTTGTACAACTACATTGAATTTTTGAAAATATAGTGTGTTTTTTCCAGTATTTATGTATCTATCTGCAATGAATGCTGCTCCTCCAAGTATAGCGGCTTCTCTAGTTTTCCAAGGACGGCCATAAGAATTTGTAGATTCAATATCACATTCTTTTCCAGCAGCATAATATAGTCCTTGGCTCCAATTACTTGTAGCACCTATGTTATAGTAATTGTAATATCCTGTTAGTAAGCAACCATTTAAAGTATCAGTTACATTTCCTCTAACTGGACCATAAGTTTCGTTAGTTCCGCCTTCTTTTTTTACTCTTGCAGCTAGATGTAGAGGACTTACTCCATAAGTTTCTGCAGCATTTATAAAATATCCTATATACTCATTGCTAGATAAATAGCCATTTTTAAAGAATACCTTTAGTGCTTCACTTGTTTGATATTCTTTGTTGTATTTTAAATTTTCAAACATAAAAATAAAAGTTTCACTTAAAAAATTTCTAGGATCCATAAAGAAAGCATTTACTGCATCATTAACATAGTACCAACTTCCTCCTTCAGTTCCTACTGTTCCTGGTATTATGTAGTAATCTAATACAGTTGTAGTCGAACTTTCTATTTTATTTTTTTCTTGCTCTCCTTCAATTAGTTCATTCCAAGTTATGTTAGTAATGTAAGGAACAAATTTCCAAGTTGGGTAATTTCTATGCATTCTCATCAAATATGGAATATAAGATTCTGGAAATCCCAAATTAGTTAGATTTTGTGCAAATACTTTTTCTTCATCAGTATATTCAGATTCAGTTAATACTAGTTCTTCTTTTGTTCTTATATAATTACCACAAGCAAAACCTTCTTTGCCATTATGATAAGAAATATAAAGCCAACCTTCCGCACATCCTGAAGTTTCAGTAGTTTCATTTAATATTTTTACTTTTGTACCTGTAATTAGCTTATCTAATGTTGTAGATGAATAACTCGCACTTGATTTTACACTTATATAACTAGATGTATTAACTTTTGCAATATAATCACCTGTTACATAACCTGAACCACCAGTTGATACTTCTTTTGTTATTACATATAGACTACACGCATATAAGATCTCACCTTCATAACTTATTTTATACCAGCCGGCACTACACCCAGGTCCACTAACAGGATTTATATCTAATATAGTAAATTGTGTATTATATTTTATAGCTTTATATATATTATTTTCTTCATTTGTTGGAGTCCTTCTTAAATTAATCCCATCAGAATCGCTTACTATTCCAATTGTTTCAGCTTTAAATGTAGGCATTATAAAAAATATAGATAATAAAAATATTACTAGATATTTTTTATATTTCATTTTATCACCGCCTATTCTTTTTAATTATATCAAATATTTATATAAATTTGGAGTGTTTTTGTACAATTTAAAAAAAATGTCTATTTTTTATAGACATTAAGTTCATTTAGCATTTTCAATATTGTTTTATATAAATGATTATTTGCTTCTTCTAAGTTATTGTTTTTAACTTTAAATGGTTCTCCTACTTTTATTTTTAAATCTTTACTTCGAAATTTATATGTACCACTTATTGCTATTGGTACAATAGTAGCATTACTTTTATTTGCAAGAGAAACAGCGCCAAATTTAAAGGGCAAAAGTTTTTCTTTAGTTTTATTTCTAGTGCCTTCCGGAAATATCCCTATTGCGCCTCCATTTTTTAATATTTCTAAGGCTTTATTTGTTGCATTTTTATCATGTATGCTTCTATCAACAGGTATACATCCAACCATTTTAAAGAACCATCTTGTTTTAATTGAATCAAAGTATTCTTTTTTAGCCATGTAAATAATTACTCTTTTAGTGTTAATAATAATATTACATTGATCCATTAAATGTATATGGTTTGCTGCATATATAACTGGCCCTTCGACTTCTAAATTTTCTTTATTATATATTTTAGGATTATAATATAATTTATAGAAAGGTTTTAATATTATTTTAAATGTTTTATACCAAAATCTCATTTTTCCAATTCTCCTTTTATTATATTCATCAATTTTTTATTTTCTATTTCTAAATTATTTGTTTCTAATTTGTAAGGCTTTAAATATATTATAGATATATTTTTCCTAAACAACTTATATTTTCCTTTAATAACAAACGGAGTTATATAACTATTTGTCTTACTAGCAAATGATACTGTCCCATATTTAAATGGTATGATTGTTTCTTGAGTTCTGTTTATAGTACCTTCTGGAAATATGCATATTGTTTCATTGTTTTGTAAAGCTTTTAAAGTCATTTCTTTAACATTAGAATCTTTTTTTGTTCTATCGACGGGTATAAGCCCAGCTTTTAAAAAAATTGGTTTCATTATTCCTTTAAAAAGTTCTTTTTTTGCTAGAAATCTTATAGTGTTTTTTGTCGAAGATATGATTAGTAAAGCATCTAAATTGCTAGTATGATTTCCTGCTAGTATATTTTTCTCATTTGAAATGATGTTTTCTTTACCTATTACTTCTATTTTATAGAATAATTTCATGTATGTAGTAATTATAGGCCTTGCTATCTTATATAAAATATATTTTTTCATAGTATCCCTCTTAATATATATTCAATTTATTTAATTATAGCATATTTTTTCTTAATCACTAAAAAAAATTCAAAGTTCCCGTTTTTTTCCTATAGTGAACTTAAACTTGGA
>CAMENK010000028.1 GCA_945928335.1 uncultured Bacillota bacterium | reverse complement strand
AAAGAAAAGTACTAAGACTACAAGTAGAACTAAAAAGATAGAAACTAAAGATAGTACAAAGAAGAGTACTAAGACTACAGGTGGAACTAAAAAGTTAGAAGCTAAAGATAGTCCAAAGAAAAGTACTAAGTCTACAAGTAGAACTAAAAAGATAGAAGTTAAAGATAGTACAAAGAAGAGTACTAAGACTACAAGTGAAACTAAAAAGATTTCATTAAATAAAAAAGGTATATTTGATATTATTGTCTTTTCTTTAACATTGATTTTTATTATAAGTATGATTTTATTGTGTATTAAATATATTCAGATAAATAAAACTAAGAATGAAATAGAGAATAGTGTAGTTTCAAAGAATGGTAATTACGATAGTATAGAAGAAGAAATTGATGAAGTTATTGATAAATATTCAAATAATGATGTAATTGGTTTATTAAACTTAGATAATTTAGATGTTAGTATTCCTATAGCTAAAGCTAGCAATAATAAATATTATTTAAGCCATGCTTTAGATAAAAGTAAGAGCAAGATAGGTAGTACTTTTATGGATTACAGAAATGATATATATAGTAAACAAATAAATATTTATGGTCATAATTCTACTAGATTTTCAACACCATTTAAAGAATTAGAAAATTATTTAGATTATGATTATTATAATAATCATAAATATTTTGAATTAAAGGTTGCTAATGAAATAAGAATATATGAAATATTTAGTGTTATTATAGCTAATGCTAGTTCTAAAGAAGAACATATGCAATTTAATTATGAAACTAGTGATGAATGGTTAGATCATTTTATAAGACTTAAAGATAAATCTAAATATGAATTAGATGTAGATGTTAGTGAAAAAGATAATATAGTTATTTTGCAAACTTGTTTATTTGGAAAGTATAATGGTAAACTTTTAGTAGTTGTAGGTAAGGAAATTTATGTAAAATAAAAAGTTCACATCAATGATATGAACTTTTTATTTTTATTAGAAGAATTTCTTTTTTATAATTATTGATGTTGCTAGTGTTATGAAACTTAAACTTGATAATATTTCTGTAGTGAAGTTATCTTTTATTCCTGTTGCAGGAATATCTGGATCTCCTTCTCCTTTACCTCCATCAAATTCATAAATATAAGTAACTATTATATCTTTTATAGTATATTTACCAGTTTCTTCTCCTTCAATTTCGATTAACTTATAATCAGTTATATCTAAAGCACTTGTTTTGTAAGTTTTTCCAACTTCATCAATAGTTATAATTTCTTCTGCTATAACGTTTCCAAAGTTATCAATATATTTTGCAATAACTTTTCCAGTAATATTATGAGCAGCTTTAATAGATAGTTCTGATTCATATTTATTAGATTCAACTAATTTTATATAGTTATCAGCTTCATTTTCAGCATGTGCTTCCCATCTAGAGTTATCTGAATCATTGTACCATCCGTTTATTTCATCTTCACAATTATTTAGAATTAAACCATCATTTCTTTTTTTAAGTAAGTTTTTATTTTCAACTACTTTAGGTAAATTTATTTTTCCATTACTATATATGTCATCTGCATATTGATTAGCTTTGTTGTTGTAGATTTCTACACCTTCACTAATATTTATAGTTCCATGGTTATTTATTCCACCACCAATTTCTAATTTATTAGCTATATTTCTTGTAATAATACCTGTATTTAGGTTTAAAGTTGCTGGAGTATCAACATATATTCCAGAACCATTATTATCTGTAATAGTTAATTTAGTAGAGCTTTCAATAGTTCCTCCAGTTTTAACATATAATGCTCCTGGGATTGTCCATTGACTTGAAATACTACAATCGTTATTTTGAATAGTAAGTGTAGAATTATTTTTTACTTCTAACTTTCCTGTTACATGTACACCATTACCACCATTACCATTAGCATTAACTGTTGAATTGTCAATTATTAAGTATCCAGTAGATAAACCATGAGATTTATTGTTATTGAAGTTAACTTTTGACTTTGTGAATTCAAAGTGTGAACCATTAGATCCATTACCAAGACTATTTATTACATCAATATTAGAATTTGTTGCTTTTACAACAAATGTACCAGTAAAACCAGAACGGTTGTTATCAGATAAATATGAAGAGTTTGTTAGAGTTATATTATATCCTCCATCTCCACCATCCCATTCTAATGCATCTTGAGGATAATTCTTAATAGTTAGAGTAGAATTATTTAAGTCTAGTTTATCATTACCAGTAAAATATATAGCATGTACTCCTCCAGCCACACTTGTTCCATCTAATGTCATATTTGTATTAATTAGATTTAATTCTGAATTTTTAGATGCACATATAGTCATCCAATTCCATTCTGCTGTATATGGAGTAGAACCAACACTTGTAAATGTTACAGTGGCATTTTTAAATGTTAATTTAACACCCCAAATAGCAATTCCTTTGTCTTCAAAAGTAATCTTATAGTTACTTCCGTCAATTGTGATGTTTTTCTTTAGATTTATACCTTTAGAGTAAGCATCATTTAATAATGTGATGGTATCATTATCATTAGCTTTTTCTATAGCTTCATCTAAAGTAGAATATTCTGTATCACCAATTTTAGCTACTGGTGATATTTCATCCGCATTTATAATGTTAAATGCGAAAAACAATGTTAATAAGGATAACATTACCTTTTTCATTTTCCAATTCCTCCCTATAAAAGCAACTAATTGTGGTTGAAATTAGAAAATATTTTTCAACCAAACCCCCTGTTGCGTTTATGGCTCTGTATAATAGCACAATTGTTAAAAATATGCAACTAAAATTAAAATTTGTTAATTAAAATAATTAAAAAAAGTTTGAAAAATGGTTGACTTACATACACTTGTTTGATAATATATTGTTGTTTTGTATAAAACTTAATAAAAAGATTATATTAAGTAGTGAGGTGTACTATGGATAAAATAATTATAAAGGGTGCTAGAGAAAATAATTTAAAAAATATAGATATAGAAATACCAAAGAATAAATTAGTTGTAATGACGGGAGTTAGTGGAAGTGGTAAATCAAGTTTAGCTTTTGATACAATATATAAAGAAGGTCAAAGAAGATATGTTGAATCTTTAAGTGCATATGCACGTCAATTTTTAGGTAATATGGAAAAACCTGATGTAGATTCTATTGAAGGATTAAGCCCAAGTATAAGTATTGATCAAAAAACTACAAATAAGAATCCTAGAAGTACTGTAGGAACAGTGACTGAAATATATGATTATTTAAGACTTTTATTTTCTAGAATTGGAGTTCCTATGTGTCCTAAACATAAAGTTCCTATAAAAAGCCAATCTATAGAAGAAATGGTTAATAAGATATATGAGTATCCTGAAGGTACTAAAATAGAAATATTAAGTCCAATTATTAAGGGAGAGAAAGGAACACATAAAGATTTATTAGATGATTTAAGAAAAGATGGTTTTAGTCGTGTAAGAATTGATGGAGAGGTTAAAAATTTAAGTGATGATATTGCATTAGAAAAAAATATTAAAAATACTATTGAAGTTGTTATTGATAGATTAGTTATTAGTGATAAATCTAGAAGTAGACTTTTTGAAGCATTAGAGTTAAGTACTAAAATGGCTAATGGAAAAGTACTTATAAATGTAATTGGTGATAAAGAAATTTTAATGAGTGAAAAATATGCTTGTCCATTATGTGATTATAGTTTAGATGAACTAGAACCTAGAATGTTTTCTTTTAATAGTCCTTATGGGGCTTGTTCTGATTGTAAGGGATTAGGTGTTAAATTAAAAATAGATGAGGATCTTTTAATACCTAATAAAGATATAAGTATAATGGAAGGTGCAGTTCGTTCGTTTCAAAGTGCTGAAACTTTAAATATTTATTTTAAGAAACTTAACAGTGTAGCTGAATATTATAATATAGATTTACATAAGCCTGTCAAAGATTTGTCAAAGTTTGAACATGATACTATATTTTATGGTTCTAAAGATAAAATAGATTTTAAGGTTGAAACTAGAAGTGGTAGTGTCCTTAAAAGTCATGATTATTTTGAAGGTATTATTAGTAATTTAGAAAGAAGATACATGGAAACAGCAAGTCCAAGTATTAGGGAGTGGATAGAAAGTTATATGACTGAGTTAAGTTGTCCTACTTGTCATGGCGCTAGACTTAGTAAACCTATTTTAAATGTATTTGTTGGTAATAAAAATATTTTTGAAATTACTAATATGAGTATTAGAGAACTTATAGAATTCTTTAAAAAATTAAAACTTAATAAAACTGAAAGTGAAATAGCCGAGCTAATATTAAAAGAGATAAATGAAAGATTAGAGTTTCTAAAAAATGTTGGATTAGATTATCTAACTTTAAGTAGAAGTGCTGGTACTTTGTCTGGTGGTGAAAGTCAAAGAATTAGATTGGCTACACAGATTGGCAGTAAGTTGTCTGGAATACTTTATGTGTTAGATGAACCAAGTATTGGATTACATCAAAGAGATAATAGTAAACTTATAAATTCTCTTAAGGAAATGAGAGATTTAGGTAATACTTTAATAGTAGTAGAACATGATACCGATACTATGCTTGCTAGTGATTATTTAATAGATATTGGACCAGTTGCGGGTTCTGAAGGCGGATATGTTGTTGCAGAAGGGACACCAGAGGAGGTTATGAAAAATGAAAATTCTATTACTGGTAAATATTTAAGTGGTAAATTAAAGATTGATGTACCAAAAACTAGAAGAAAAGGTAATGGAGAGTTTATAGAGATTAAAGGCGCTAAAGAACATAATTTGAAGAACATAAATGTTAAATTTCCTAAGGGTACTTTTATATGCGTTACTGGAGTTAGTGGAAGTGGTAAATCTAGTTTAGTTAATGAAATATTGTATAAAAAATTATCTTCTAATCTTTATAAAAGTAAAGATAAACCAGGAGAGTTTAAGTCTATAAATGGAATAGATGATGTGGATAAAGTAGTTTTTATTAGTCAAGATCCTATAGGTAGAACACCTAGAAGTAATCCTGCTACATATGTTGGAGTTTTTGATTTAATTAGAGATGTATTTACTGAAACTAAGGAAGCTAAAATAAGAGGTTATGATAAATCTAGATTTTCATTTAATGTTAAAGGTGGAAGGTGTGAAGCTTGTTGTGGTGATGGCGTTAAAAAGATAGAAATGCACTTCTTGCCTGATGTTTACGTTCCTTGTGATGTTTGCCATGGTAAAAGATATAATAAAGAAACTTTAAATGTTAAATTTAAAGGCTTAAGTATTGCTGATGTACTTGATTTAAGAGTTGATGAAGCTAGAGAAGTTTTTGAAAGTGTTCCTAAAGTTAAAAGAATTTTAGATACCATGCATGATGTAGGATTAGGTTATGTTAAATTAGGGCAAAATGCAGTTACACTTTCTGGTGGAGAGGCTGGACGTGTTAAATTAGCTAAAGAACTTCAGAAAAAACCTACAGGCAAAAGTGTGTATATATTAGATGAACCATCTACTGGATTACATATGGAGGATATTAAAAAATTATTGAATATTTTAAATAGAATAGTAGATAATGGAGATACTGTGATAGTTATTGAACATAATTTGGATATAATTAAAGTTGCAGATTATATTATTGATTTAGGTCCTGAAGGTGGAGATTTAGGAGGAAAAGTAATAGCTACTGGAACTCCTGAACAAATATGTAAAGTTAAAGATAGTTATACTGGGGAATATTTAAAACCATTATTAGATATTAAGAAAAAAGATTAGTCTTTTTTCTTTTTATAAATTATTATATAATATTTATGGAGGATATGAGATGAGTAAAATATATATAAATAAAAAAGAAGTAAAACCTAATAGTATTAAAGATGATTTAGTAATATTTCTCTTAGAATTATTAGTAAGTGCTGTTACACTTATGTTAGCTTCTGCTATTTTTAAAGGTTTTTATGTAGAAAATATATTTTATGCTTTAGTAACTAGTTTGATAATTAGTTTATTAAATGTTGTTATTAAACCTTTACTAATATATTTAACATTACCTATAACAGTTATGAGTTTAGGATTACTTTATCCTATAGTTAATGTTATTATATTAAAATTAGCAAGTTTTATAATGGGTAGTTCTTTTGTAGTTGAAGGATTTATTTTACCTTTCTTTATAGCTATTTTTATAAGTGCTGTTACTAAGTTTTTAGAAAAACTAATAGTAGATAAATATAAGGAGGGATTATAATGAATCCAGTGGCTTTTACTATATTTGGTTTAAGTATTAAGTGGTATAGTGTTTTTATATTCTGTGGCATAGTAATAAGTTATATTTTAATTACTAGTGAATGTAAAAAATTTGGTATACCTAAAGATTTTGTAACTAATTTATTATTTTGGACTATAATTATGGGTATTATAGGTGCTAGACTATATTATGTTATATTTAATTGGGGTTATTATAGTAGTCATTTAGGTGAAATATTTAAGATTTGGGAAGGCGGACTTGCAATTCATGGGGGAATAATTCTTGGTGGGTTAACTGTACTATTATATTGTAAAAAGTATAAAGTTTCTTCATTAAGAATACTAGATATAATAGCGCCTTGTTTATTATTTAGTCAAGCTTTAGGAAGATGGGGTAATTTCTTTAATCAAGAAGCTTATGGAGTTGCAACTACTTTAGAAAAACTTCAAAGTTTAAAGATAATACCTAATTTTGTTATTTATGGTATGAATATAAATGGAGTATATTATACACCAACATTTTATTTTGAATCACTTTGGTGTTTATTAGGGGTAATTGTTATACTAATAGTTAGAAAACTAAAATATACTAGAATAGGTTTTCAAACAGGTATATATTTTATGTGGTATAGTGTTGGTAGATTTATAATAGAAAGTTTTAGAACTGATTCTTTAATGTTAGGCTATTTTAAGGTTGCTCAAATAGTAAGTATTATTTTGTTTATAGTTGGATTAGTTATTTTCTTAATTCAATTAAAAAAACCAAAATTAGAAGATATGTATAATTCAGGTGAAAAAGTAGAAATAAAAAATTTTTAAGGAGGAAAAAATATGTATGATGTTATTATAGTTGGAATGGGACCTGGAGGTATGAGTGCTGGTATATATGCTAAAAGAAGTGGACTTAATACTTTAGTATTAGAGAAGAAGGCTCCAGGGGGACTTATAAATATTACTAATTTAGTAGATAATTATTTAGGATTCGATAATATTACAGGACCTGACTTGGCTTTTAAAATGTTTGAACATTGTAAGAATAATGGAGTGTTATATAAAATAGAAGAAGTTACTAAAATAAAGAAAGAAAATAATATTTTTAAGGTAAAAACTAATAAAGGCGAATATGAAAGTAAAACTGTAATACTTGCTGGAGGTCGTCAACCTAGAAAAATTGATATGGAAGATAAATTAAAGAATTTAAAGATAAGTAGATGTTCTATATGTGATGCACCTCTTTATAAAAATAAAGTAGTATTATGTATAGGTGGAGGAAATTCTGCTTTTGAAGAAGGTATTTATTTGAGTGATTTTGCTAGTAAATTATATATAGTTGCAAGAAGTGAAATAAAAGCGGATGAAGAAATGGTAGAAACAGCAAAAATTAAAGAAAATATAGAAATATATGAAAATGAAAAATTAGTTGATATAGAAGAATTAGATAATCAATATAAAGTAAAATTTACTAATAAAGAATTTATAGTTGATGGTATATTCAGTTATATTGGATATCAGCCTAGTACTGAATATTTAAGCAATTTAAATATTTTAACTGATAATGGTTATATTGAAGCAGATAATACTAAAACTCAAATACCTGGATTATATGCTTGTGGTGATATAGTAAAAAAAGATTTATATCAAATAATAACTGCAACTAGTGAAGGAGCAGAAGCTGCTACATATGCTAAGAAGTATATTGA
>CAMENK010000027.1 GCA_945928335.1 uncultured Bacillota bacterium | reverse complement strand
TGCAAATATTAAAATTAAAATAACTAACCAGTGTTGTTTCAAAAACTTTTTCACATATCCTCCATATTTAAAAACATTAGCTTATATTATAACTAAAGTATAACATATAATTACTCTAATAAAAAGATAAATGACTCAACATTTATCCATTCTTTAAAACTATAGTATATTTTTTATCTCTTATATTTATAATAAGTTTAATTAAATTAGCATTTTTAATCTCATCAGGAACTTCTAAATATACATTTTGTAACTCTACTTTATCAAAAGTTTTAACTTTAAAACTAGCTATTTTTTCATTAGAATCAACATTGTATACTAAAGTACCAAATAAATTTATAAAACTAACATTATTAGTTAAATATTTATTTATATATAAATCACTATCTATTTCTCTTTGCATATCTAATTTAATAATTGTTCTTTTATCTTTCCCTAAAGCATCAGCTTGTATAATCTTCTTACCAACATAACATTCAGTAACACAATAATTATAACTTTCTTCAAACCTATCACCAATTTGATAATTATTTATTACAAATTCACTATTACCTAAAGTAGAATCTTCTAAACCTATAACTTGTCCTAAATCAAAAGTTTCTGTCTTAGAAACAGTTAAATACTCTTTAAGTTTTAACTTTACATCTTTAGTCTTAGTCTGAATTTCTCCCCTTACTACATTAACTGTACCAACCATTCTAAAAATTGGACTAGAAAAATCACTATTATAAGGCACTTCATATATAAGCAAATATTCTTTAATATCTCCAGAATATAAAGTATTATTGTTATAACCTTCTCCCAAATCTATAAAATAATCATTCTTAGAATAAGTAGGATAAAAATGATAATCCCCAAGAACTAATTGTATAGTTTTAGCATCAAGATTTACTCTACCAATATTAGTATTTTCCATAGAAACTTTAATTACTACATACTTCTTTTTATCATTTATTAAGTTTCCCTTATAATCAATACTACTTACATAACTTTCTTTAACTTTAAAAATAACCCCATCTACACTAAAAAATTCACTTTCTTTAAATTCCTGCTTATTATTAACACCTATAAAAATAATAAGTATTAAAACAAGAAAAGCACCACCAAATATAATACTAAAAAAGAATTTGTTTTCTAAAACATAATACTTTAATTCTCTAAAACTTCTTCTAGCTTTTCTCTTATATTTATAAGCATTTTGACCAAAAGTAACTTCTACTTCTTCAGAATCTTCTTCAGCAATATCTAAATCAACTAAGTCTTTTTTAAAATCAAACTTCTTTATATCAAAACCAATCGCACGAATAATAGAAATAATTATAAATATAAATTGTGGAAAATATAACAAAGCAATTATATCTCTATAAACCCTTACTGTTTTAATATCTAAAGTCATATTTAAAATAGTATTAAATAAATTAAAATAAAATAATAAACCAAAAAATAAAATTAAATAAAAACCAATAAGCGCTATATAAAAAGTTCTACTCTTTTTCTTCCATCTCATCAAAAGATAAATAAAACTTGCTACTAAAAGAACCCCAATAATAGCTAAAAACATATATAAATTTATATAACTTGATACTAAATTATTGGTATAAGCATAATAACCATTCTTAGCATAATCACTAAAAAATTGAAATATACTATTAGTTTTAAAAGCTAAAAATATTAAAAATATTGAGAGAAATAAATGTATCATCCTAAAATGCTTTATCATAAATGCATAAGGTTTTTTAATTATCATATAATTCCCTCCTATTCTAAAAATATTATACAAAAAAAAAGAGTAAATTACAACCTACTCTTTGTAGAATATCATTTGCCCAGGTAGTAAATAAATACTCTTATTTTGACTTACAATATCATTTTCTTTAGCATTAAAAATATTAGAAACTGTCTTTAAAGTATCATCTTCTTTAGTTATATAATATTGTATACCCTTTTTAGGAATTATCAAAGTTTGTTTAGGATAAATATACTCATCAATCTTAAGCCCATTTAACTCTGCAACTAGCTTAGGATTAACATTAAACTTTCTACTAATCTGGTATAAAGTATCCCCTTCTTCAACAACATAATAAGTATAATAAGGAGTATCTAAAACTTTCCTAAAGTCTTTCATATTATCACCTAAAATATTATATGATAATAACCCAAATATGTTATTTATTATAACAAAAAGTAATATTCGACTTATTAAAATTATATTCAAAATAATGAAGTATTAAAGATACATTAGAATTACTATATTTATATAAATTATCTTCATAAATAAAATATATATTATTATTAACATTTCCAACAACTTCTATATCTTCTTCACTAAAATATTTAATCCAAGTATCACCATCATAACTATAATAATTTTTATTAACTTCTAAAAATGAATCTTCTCCACTAAAATAAGTTATCTTATCATTAGTATATTCACTTAAACTAGCACTCTTTTTCTTATTCCCTTCATACTTTATAAAACCTTTCATCTCATCCCCTACAACTTTAACATTTAACTTCTTATAATTAATTTCATAAAGTACATTATTTTTATTATCAAATAAATATATATTATTTTTTCTATTACCTACATAATAACTATCATAATTTATAGAATACTTAGTCTTAATAGTCTTATATTTACCAGTACTCATGTCTAATAAATAAAAATCACTAAATAAATACTCTTTATCATAAACTGGAAATACAATATACTTATCAAAAGAATACATTAAATCATTAGAATATCTATCACTATTAAAAATATTTATAGTCTCTAAATCTTTATTTAAAGTATAAAAACCATCATATTTCCATAAGTATATAAATTCATTATAATTTAATTTATTAACATACTCAATATCTTCACTAAACTTAACTTCCTCCAAAACATCTAAAGTACTCAAAGTAAACAAATCATCATCTTTAGAACATAAGAAATAAGTATCTAAATTCTTAATAATAGGCATAACACATAAATACCCATCTGTTTCATTTAGTTTAATAGATTCTACTCTATTTCTTTTAAGACCTCTCTTTAAATCAAATTTATATACAAAAGTATTATCTTCATAATTAATTTTAATATAAGTATATCCATCTAATACTTTTTCTTCTATATTAAACTTATCAATATTATAGTTAACTGTATAATCACCTAAATAATATTTTAAAATAATAAGAATAATAAATAGACATAAAATATACATAATCTTCTTCATACATCACCTTAAAATAAATAAGTTAATTATTCATTAACTTATTCTATTACATTATTTTCTTCTAAGAATTCAATTAAAGTATCATAATCCCTTTCACCTGAAAGATGATCAAGTACTTCCCCATTCTTTGTTATAAAAGTATATGGAGTACCACTATATTCATCTAAATCATAAGTACCTGTTAAAGTATTATAATCATTATTAGTTAATTCATCAGCTTCTAACCAATATAATTTAAATTCGTATTCATTATTAGCCTTTTGCATAACAGGCTTGAAATTTATACAATGACTACATGTAGTCTGCGCTATTACTGTAACTACATATTCATCACTAGCTGTATCAGCAAGCCATTCTTCCATATTAGAACTCATTTCTTTAATAGGCTCTTCTTTAATTAAAACTGATAATACTATAAATAATCCTAATGCAAGAACTACACCTACTACAACTCCATATTTTGATAAAAACTTCTTCATATCTTACCCTCCTGAATTAATTTTATAATAAAAAAGTACAAAAAACAACTACTTTATGAATAATTACATATATCTTTCACATAATATAATTGGTGAACTTATGTATATATTTAATAATTTTATAATTTATTCAGTTCTTGGATACATACTAGAAATAATAATTTCTTTAATTTTTAATCATAATCCAAGTAGTGGTTTTATGTATGGCCCATATACACCAGTTTATGGTATAGGAATATGTTTAATATTTAGTTTATTTGATAAATATAAAAAAATAAAACCAGATTTCAAAAAAATATTAGTTATGTTTATATCTTCTTTTATTTTATTAACTTTCTTAGAACTAATTGGTGGTGAACTTTTAAAATTACTTTATCATATAAAACTATGGGATTACACAGGACTTCCACTTCACTTAGGAAAATATATAAGTATAGAAATATCAACAATATGGGGTATAGGAACAATATTAATTTACTTATACCTAAAACCTAAAACAGACAAATTAGCAAAAAAAATACCCAAATGGGTAACTATAAGTATTCTATTTATTATAATTATTGATTTTATAATTACTAATATTAATTTGCTTAAAATCTAAAGCACTAATAACAACTAAAATAATAGAAATTAAAGGTTTAATAAATTTAAGCATCATATAAATACGCTTAATATAATTTTGGGAATTATCTATATAACTATAGTAATCGTTTAAAAGATTAGGTAAAAGAAAACTACAAAATAAAGTTAACAACATGATAATAATACTCTTACTTAATCTTATTTTTTTATCAGCTTTTGCATAATTAAGATTAACCCCAATAATCATAAATACAGTAAAAATACTTATTAATAAATAATAAAAACCAAAATAATTACTTTCATTTAAAATATAAATAACAAACTCTACTAAAGTTAATAACATAAATATAAAAGTAATAAACATATATATTTTTTTATACAACTTATTCATATATAACTCCCCTTAAATAATTATTTTATATCATAACAATCATTATCATTTGGAACAATAATATTATTAAAATTCATTTTATTTAATTTATCTCTTGTATCATCTTCTAAATGACTAACAACAAATTTACAATTAGGATATTTCTTTGATAAATATTCTAGATTATCTATTCCTTGATGCTTATTATTTCCTTTACTCAACATACAATCACAAAATAAATAACTACATTTTTCTGCCATAATTAGAACACTATCACATAATGAAGTATCCCCTGTAAATCCAATATAAGAACCATTATAATTAAAAATATAACCAAATGCTGGCTTCATTCTACCATGATGTACTAATAATTTAGTAACTAAATAATCATTAATTCTAAAATTATAATTAAAGTTATACTTTAGATTTGTTGCTTTACATGCTTCTTCAAAAGAATTAGGAAAAGCTAGTTTACCTAATTTTTTAATTTTAGATTTACCTTCTTTAGAACAATAAATACTAACTGGCTTATTTTCACTTTTAGACTTATTCAAAATATAAAATGGTATATCGAAATAATGATCACCATGAAAATGTGTTAATAAAATATAATCTATAGTACTAGGTTTAATATCTAACCTATATAAATACTTACAAGCACCATTTGGAAAATCCACCATTATATTATCATCTATAAGATAGCAAGCACTATTAAACTTTGTCCACATACTACCTGATCCAATTATTCTTACTTTCATTTTTTATTACTCCTTTTAATTAACACACATTCTCGATCATCTATTGGCCCTAACGAAAAATCCTTATGAGTTTCTGAAAAAAGTCTTTTTAATGAAACAATACGATTATGTGTAAATGGCTTATTGAGTACTATTTTAACTTGTTTATCATTATCATAATATGATTTATCAAAATAATAAGGATCAAAAATGTAAACTTTTTTATTCTTAATTTTAGTAATAATTACATAATGTTCATTTGTCTGCCAACATCTTGCAAAAATAACACCTTTATTATTTAGACAATTAATCATATTTTCATAAGATACTTCATTTGCTACTAGTCTTTCACATAAAACATCAAAATCATTATTATTAGCATAATTAGTAATCCAAGAAGTAAGTTTATTAATTGCTTCTTTACTTGTTCCACCATTTCCTAAATTACCATTTTCATCATAACAATCCAATGTATATTTATGAATCTGCTTGACCAATAAAGCTGGTATTTCTTCTCTTTCATATAAATAACTGAAAGCATTTAATAACGAAACTGTTCCACAATCAAATTCTGTAATTTGAAATCTCAATGGTACTTTCATTTTTTCACCTCTTAAAAATTTGTTAAATTCTTCTAAAGTCTTTTAGTAGAATAGTTATCAACAAAATCATCTATAAGTTCCTGCGCTTTTGCCATTTTTTGATAAAGTAATTCTCTTTTTGCTTTAGAATTAATATCTTTAAATGATATATACATTGCATTAACTAGAATATCAAAATTTTCAATCAATAATTTACTTGCTTCTTCTCCAAGATATTTAATCCAACTATCATCACCGCGAAATT
The DNA here is from genome assembly GCA_945928335.1 of uncultured Bacillota bacterium. Taxonomy (GTDB): domain Bacteria; phylum Bacillota_I; class Bacilli_A; order RF39; family UBA660; genus CAKOLN01. The sequence continues at coordinate 1,697 of CAMENK010000027.1, read as the reverse complement.
GTGATATTCTAATCTCTTTAGCAAGATCACTATGTTCCAATAGTCTTGTAGCAGAATAACCAGCAGCTTTATATCCAGTTACTTCTTGTTTTCTGCCAGTCATCATTTCTAATATTTGTGCTGTTTCAACATCATTTAAAGCTTCTTCTATGCCTACCATATCATTCTTTTCATCTAAAATGCCATTTTCTTGACTATAATCATAGGTAACTTTCATCAATCCTGTTGAATCAATTATTTTTCCATTTTCATTTTTTAATTTTCCATATCCTTTAATTAGATGACAAATCTCATGAATTAAAGTACTAACTTGTTTATCATTGTTAAAATCAAACGGCATATATATTCCATAATAAACACTTTTAACATACACAATCGGTTTTGCAACAACTTGATTATTACGAATATCTACTTCATTATGATAAAATGCTCCAGCAAGACTTGGCATTTCCCATTCTTTATTTACTCCAAAATATGAATTTAGATATTCTTTTGTATCTTCATCCTTACTTTGGAAATGTATCTCACAATTTGATAAAGCTGAAAGAATCACATCTTTATACTCTTCACCATAATAATTAATTATTACAGGAAGTAATTGTGATAAAAAATCAGATAATTCTTCACTATATCCATATTTAAATTTTAATTCATTTATATACTCACTCATTCTGACACCTATCTTTTATAATTACATCTCACAACATTTTAACTATATTTTGCTTACCTATCAATTTTTCTAACATCTTAATAGCATATTCATGAAATTCTATTCCAGAATGACTCATAGAACAATCTTCAATAACCTTAACATTATAATTATTTTCAAACAAATCAATTGCTGTTTTTAATACACAAGCATCTGTATCTATTCCACACAAATAAATTATACTAATATTGTTAGCTTTTATAAATTGTACTAACTCTTGATTAAAAGCTGTATATATTCTCTTTTCAAATATTTTATTGTTTTTTGTATCAATAACTATTCTTCTATCAAAAGCGTTTATACAACCCTTATAACCCAATATTTTATAAAATTGACTATGAATATCATTTACAAATTTAGTAAAAGCAATATAATTAAATTTATTCTTAATTATTAAATTACTGAAATTATTAGGTACATTGTTTGTATTTTCATTTATAAAACTATTTTGTAAATCTATTATCAACAATAAACTATTCATTATTATCACCCAATTTATTATTAAATCTCTACCTATATCAATTTTATCATTATAAGTTAAAAAGGTCAAAAAAAACACACATTAATAAGAATATTTGATAAAATAATATTAGGTGATCACATGAAGCATAAAACAAAAAGAATGGTAAAAATATATGAACTAACTGATAAATGTTTTATGGGATTTTCTGTAAAACAAGACAGTAAATTTACATTTCATCATTGTATAAAAAAAGAATATGGTGGGAGTAATTCAATTGATAATGGTGCAATTTTAACATCAGAAGCACATCAATTTCTAAACTATTTAGAAATGAATAACTATGAAATATACTATTTAATAAACTGTATCTTAATAGAAATAAGTAAAAGTAAACATCATCCTTCAAATGAACAATGGAAAAAAATAAATGATTTAATATTACATTATTACAGATTAAAATCAATCGAAGCAATTGATGAAGAAAAAATAATACCTAAAAGAATACTAAGTATAATGTAATTATTT
>CAMENK010000026.1 GCA_945928335.1 uncultured Bacillota bacterium | reverse complement strand
CTTCATTAAATACATTATACAAAATAAATTGTTAAAATTCAACTAATGATTGAAAAAATACAAAAAATGTGATATATTAAATACCAAGGAAGAACTATTATTATTTTAATATTATTAAATATATTTCAAAATAATTGTTTTTGTTTGTATATAAAGGAGGAATTTATGAGTAAGATAAATGTTTTTAGTCTTGGAGGACTAAATGAAAATGGTAAAAATTTATATATAGTTGAGGTTAATGATAGAATTATAGTATTTGATTGTGGTCTTAAATATGCTTCAGAAAAGATGTATGGAGTAGATTATGTTATACCTGATTTCACTTATTTAGAAGAAAATAAGGATAGAATTGTTGGTGTATTTATTAGTCATGCTCATTATGAAAATATAGGTAGTTTAGATGATTTAATATCTAAGATACCTGATATAAATGTATATGCTACTAATTATGCAAGTAAAGTATTACAAATAGAAGCAGAAATGGATGGAGTTACTATAAAGAATTTGCATGTTATTAAACCACACAAAAAGTTAGATTTTGGTGATTTTAGTATATTCCCATTTAGTGTTACACACTCAGTACCTGAGACTGTTGGATATTCTGTTAATACTAAAGATGGTTCTATTGTTTATATGGCTGATTTTGTTATAGATAGTACTATGAATGGTAAATATGATATGGATTTGGGAAAACTTGCTTATATTGGAAAGCAAGGAGTTACACTTTTAATGTGTGAAAGTATGTTTTCTGAGAAGGAAGGATTTACTAGTCCTAGTCATAAATTAGATAAGTACTTTAATGATGTTGTTGCAAAAAGTGAAGGAAGAATAATATTTAGTTTGCTTCCATTACATATACTAACAATGCAAAATATTTTTGATGCATTAAAGGATAGTGGTAGAAAAGTTGTTATAATGGGAAAACATCTACAAACTATAGTTAAAATGGCTATTACTGAAGGTTATTTAAAAGCTGAAAATAATATAATTGGTGATTTATCTAATTTAAAAGAAGATAATGCTGTTATATTTGTAAGTAATGATAGAGAAGCACCTTATTATAACTTATCTAGAATAGTTAATGGTTATGATAAATATGTTACTTTAGAAAGTACAGATTCTGTATGTTTTGCTGATCCTAGCTATGATGCTATTGAATTAACTGCTGTTAAGTTAAAAAATGAAATAGCTATGAAAGGTGCTAAAATTTGGGATGTTCCTAAAGGTAAAAGTGTTAGACTTCATGCATCAAGTCAAGATTTAATGTTAATTGTTAAATTATTTAATCCTAAATATTATATGCCTATTAAAGGTGAATATAGATATCAAGTTAGAAATGCTGATTTAGCAACTAATGTTGGAGTATCTCCTAATAATATATTACTTAAAGAAAATGGGGATGTTGTAACTATTATAGATGGAGAATTAAAAGAGAACTTTAATCATATTAAAGTAGGAGATGCTTTAATTGATGGTAAAAGTAGTGATGATGTGGGTGAATTAGTTCTTAAAGATAGAGAAATGCTTGGAAATAATGGTCTAATTTTAATTAGTACATCAGTTAATAAAAGAACAAAAGAAATTATAAATGGACCTGAAGTATTAACTAGAGGATTTATGTATGTTAAAGATAATTTAGATGTTATTGAAGAAATAAAGTCTAGAACAAAAGAAATAATTAAAAATAATACTCATGGTAAGTTTGCTGATTATGTTAAAATTAGAAGTGATGTTAGAGAAGATGTAGGAACTTATTTATATAAAAAGACTGAAAGTAAACCAGTTATACTTACAGTTATTCAAGAATTATAGGAGGATATATGATTTATTTGGATTATAGCGCGACTACACCAGTTTTGGAAAGTGTATTAGATAGTTATGTTAAAGTGACTAGAGATTTTATAGGTAATGCTAATTCTATACATACTCTCGGTGTTAAATCTAAAGAACTTATGATGAAAGCTACTAAGCAGATTAGTGAATGTTTAGGTTGTTCTTTTAGAGAAATTATATATACTAGTGGGGCTTCTGAAAGTAATTCTACTGCTATTAAAGGTGTTGCTTTTAAATATAAAAATAGGGGCAAACATATTATTACTAGTAGATTAGAACATAAGAGTGTTCTTGAAACTATGAAATATTTAGAAAGTATTGGTTATGAAATAAGTTATTGTCCTTTAAATAAAGATGGTAGTTTAAATATGAATGCTTTAGAGAATTTAATTAGAGAAGATACTATATTAGTTAGTTTTTGTTCTGTTAATAGTGAAATAGGTATGAGGACTTCATTAAAAACTATAAGACAAATATTAAATAAGAAAAATAAACTTACTATTTTTCATAGTGATATGACTCAAGCTTTAGGAAAAATTAAAATAAATTTAGAAGATGTAGATCTAGCTAGTTTTAGTAGTCATAAAATATATAGTCCAAAAGGAATAGGTATTTTATATAAAAAAGAAAATATAGATATTGAACCTTTAATTTGGGGTTTAACTGATAATTGTCCTTTTAGAGGTGGAACTCCAGCCCTTCCTTTAATAGTTAGTTTTTCTAAAGGTATTAGAATTGCATCAGAAGAATTAGAGGAGAATATAAGAAAAGTAGAAGTCTTAAATAATAAATTAAAAGAAGGTTTAAGTGATTTAAAATTACATATAAATTCTAATAATGTTTGTATACCTCAGATATTTAATTTAAGTTTAGTTAAGATAAAAAGCGAAACTTTTGTAAGAGCATTAGAAAAAGAAGAAGTATATATAAGTACTACAACAGCTTGTAGTAGTTTAGAACCAAGTGTCCTTTTAAATGAATTAACTGATGATAAAAGTATAAGTACAACTAGTATTAGAATAAGTATAAGTCCTTATACTACTAATGATGAAATAGATAGGTTTTTAGTAGCATTTCATAAGACTTATGATAGTTTACTTTTAAAGGAGTAATTATGGAAAAGATTTTAATGATTAAATATGCAGAGTTAACTACTAAGAAAGATAATAGAAATTATTTTATAAATACTTTAGAAAAGAATATAATGTCTTCTTTAAGTGATTTAAATATAGAAATTATTAAAGATTATTATAGAATGTTTATTATAACTAATGATATAGATGAAGCTACTAATAGACTTAAGAATATATTTGGTATATATGAAATAGTACCTTGTATTAGAAGTAATGATAGTTCATTTGATAATATTTGTTCTATAAGTAAAGATATTATGAGAGACGATGTTACTTTTAAAGTAATTACTAATAGAAGTGATAAGAGTTATCCAATTCCTAGTATGGAGTTAAGTAGAAAAGTAGGTGGATATTTACTTAAAAGTTTTAATAATTTAAAAGTTGATGTACATAATCCAAGTGTTACTTTAAATATAGAGATTAGAAGAGAAGGAGTATATATTTATACTGAAGGATTTAAAGGAATGGGAGGATATCCAACTGGAACTTTAGGTAAATGTTTACTTATGCTTAGTGGGGGAATTGATAGTATAGTTGCAGGTTATCTTACTATGAAAAGAGGAGTTAAGTTAGATTTTATATATTTTGAGAGTTTACCTCATACTAGTTTAGAGGCTAGAGAGAAGGTTATTAGTTTAGCTAAAATATTAAAAAGATATGGTAATACTGGTAAACTTTATGTAGTTCCTTTTACTAAGATTCAAGAAAGTATATATAAAGAATTAGATCCTACTTATATGATAACTATTATGAGAAGAATGATGTACAGAATAGGAGAGAAAGTTGCTAAAAGAAATAAGTGTAATGCAATAGTTAATGGCGAAAGTATTGGACAAGTTGCTAGTCAAACATTAACAAGTATTAAAGTTGTTAATGATGTAACTAATTATCCAATTATTAGACCTCTTGCTAGTTTTGATAAATTAGAAATTATTGATATAGCTAAAAGAATAGGTAGTTATGATATTAGTATATTACCTTATGAAGATTGTTGTACTATTTTTGTTCCTACACATCCAGTTATAAATCCTAATTTAGAATATGCTAGGATTTTGGAAAATAAATTAGATATGTCTTTAATTGATGAAGCAATAGAGAATATATTGACTATAAAACTTAATGATAATAGTGTAGTAGAAGAAGATTATTTATAAAAAAATAAAGTTTTTTCATTTGATTGAAAAAACTTTTTATATTGCTCTCATTTTGTCTTTATCTTTAAATGGATTATTTTTATCTATTCTATCAGTAAATAATATACCATCTAAATGATCCATTTCGTGTTGAAATGCTACAGCTATTTCTTCTCTAACTCTTTCTTCTTTATAATTTCCATCTTCGTCATAAAAGCCTACTGTTATTCTAGCATGTCTTCCAATTATACCATCTACTTCACGATTAACACTTAAGCATCCTTCACCTTCTTCAACATAAACTAATTCTTTTGAATAAGATATAATTTTAGGATTTATAACTGTGTATTCTATAAAGTTTCCTTCTTCTGTTTTATATGATATTATAAAAATTCTTTTTAACTTACCTAGTTGAGGAAAAGCTAATCCCATACCGGCTCTTAAATTTAATTCTTCAGCTTTTTCTTCATCTTGACTAAGTCTTAGATATTCATAAGAATCTTTTATTAGTTTTTTATCTTCATCAGTTAAAGGAAATTTAGCTGGTTCACTTATTTTATGTAAAATTTTATTTTTTTCATCTAAAATCTCATTTGTTTTTAGCATAATATCACCCCTTAAACGAGTAATATTGTACTAAAAAAAACACAAAAAATCAATAGTTAAGGCAAAACAAAAAGGAAAGAGTTTTATCTTTCCTGGTGATTAGATGTTGTTATTGTTTAGGAACCCTGCACCAAATACAACTACTAATAAAATAAATAAAACTAAAATAATAGCTGCACCATAACCATATCCGTTTCCATAACCATATCCGTTTCCATATCCGTATGTTGGACAGCATTGATTCATTCCATAATTATTTCCATAACCACCACTGTATCCATAATAATACATAAGTTACCCTCCTTTATACCTATAGTAATTTATGTATTTATTCATTTTTTGACATTGTAAATACCTAAAAATATTTAAATATTATAAATTATATGATATTATATTTATGTAATATGAAAAAGGTAAGGATATTTAGTAAAATTGATAAACCATTACTTATAATGAGTATATTATATAGTATAATTGGGCTTATAATGGTACTTTCTGCTTCTAGCGTTAGTGCTGTTTTGAAGTACGATCAAAGTAGTCCTTATTATTTTTTTATAAGACAGTTAATATTTGTTTTATTTAGTTATTTTGTAGGAATATTTATTGTATTAAGATTTCCTATTAAAAATTATAAAAAACTTTTGCCGTTAGCTTTAGTTGGATTACTCGGATTACTAATTTATTTAGTAGTTTACGGAGAAGTAGTAAATGAAGCTCGTTCTTGGATTGATTTAGGTTTTTTTAGTTTTCAACCTAGTGAATTTGCTAAGACTATTTTAATATTATATATGGGGATATTTTATGGAGAATTAAATAAAAATAAGAAGAGTAAGTATTCTTTCTTTATACCTCTTGCTTATGCGATTATAGTATTTTTATTAGTTGTTATACAACCTGATTTAGGTACTGCTCTTATAATTGCTGGTATAGTATTTTTTACATTTTTGAGTATTCCTTTTGAGGGAAATCAGTTAGTAAAGACAGTTAAGATTATTTCTGGTACTATTGCTGTATGTGCTTTAGTTTTTATACTTTCTGGTACAGATTTTTTAACTGATATGCAGAAGAGTAGATTAACTTTTAAAAAACCTTGTACAAGATATACTGAAGAAACTGGTTATCAAGTATGTAATGGTTTTATTGCTATAAATAATGGTGGTTTATTCGGAAAAGGTTTAGGTAATTCTACTCAGAAGTATTTATATTTACCTGAAGCTCATACTGATTTTATATTTCCTATTATGGTAGAAGAATTAGGTTTAATTTTTAGTATATTCTTTATATTAGGATATTTATATATACTTTATAGAATTATAAGAGTAGCTAAAGCTAGTACTAATTTAAGAAATTCTATAATATGTTATGGTATTGCTATATATATATTATTACACATAGTCGTTAATTTTGCTGGTATTCTTGCTTTGATACCACTTACTGGGGTTCCTGTTCCTTTCTTAAGTTATGGTGGTAGTTTTACAATGAATTTAATTTTATGTATATTTATTGTACAAAGAATATGTCTAGAAGATAAAATAGCTAAAAGTAAAATAGAAATATCTAGGATATAAAAGTTATTCCAGTATACTGGAATAACTTCACAAAAACATTAAAATATATTATAATTTTATTATGTGAAGGAGGCATATTATGTTTGATATAAGTAAGTTAAATAACAATACAGAAGAGAAGTTAGAAATAGATGAAACTTTAGAATTTTCTAAAGATAAGTTAAAAGATACTGATATAGAAAGTTTAGATAATATAAAAGTAAAAGGTTTTGTTAGTAGAATACAAGATAATGTATATCATTTAAGTATTCATATTACTGGTAATATGGTGCTGTTATGTGCTAGAAGTTTAGAAAAAGTTACTTATCCTTTAGATATTTTTGTAGATAAAAATATAGGAGAAGTTGAAAATGATGAAGAAATTCAAGTAATTTATCAAAATTCTCTTGATATTTTTGAAATAGTGTGGGAAAATATTGTACTGGAAGTTCCCCTTCGTGTTGTAAAAGAAGATGCAAGTTTTATAAGTGAAGGAAATGGATGGAGCTTAATAGATGAAGATGAATTAAAAAGTAATTCACCTTTCAGTGAATTAAAAAGTATGTTAGATATGGAGGGAAAATAATGAAATTAGATTTACAATTATTCGCAGTACCTGCAAGACGTGTAAGTAAGACAGCTAAAAGAGCGCGTAGAACACACTTAAAGAAAGAGGCTCCTACTGTTACAACTTGTAAGAATTGTGGTAATCCTTTAGCGCCTCATCGTGCTTGTTCTAAATGTGGTTACTATAAAGGTAAAGAAGTTATTAAAGTTAATAAAGAAGAAAAATAGTAAAATATTTTTCTTTTTTTGACAATTTATTTAAAAACATATTTATATAATATAACTGGTGATATAAATGAATGTTAAAAAAGTTATTATATTAGTTATATTGTCTATATGTTTTTTCTTTATGATTTATAGAAATTATAAGAGTAAAGAAAGTCAATTTGAAGATATATATGTATTACAAGTAGGAGCTTATAAGAATTATGATAATGTAGTTAAAATGACTAGAGATTTAGATAATTATATTATATATGAAGAGAATAATTTATATAAGATATTTTTGGGTGTTACTTTAAGAGAAGATATTTTTAATAAGTTAGAGAGTTTTTATAATGAAGATTATTCTATTTTTAAAAAAGTTATTAAGATTAGTAATGAAGAATATATAAATAATTTAAAAAAGTATGATTCTTTAATAAATAAAACTAATGATAAAGAAGTATTAGATAGTATTGTAAAAAAAGAGTTAAGAGAATTAGAAGTTGTGTTGAAATAATTTAATTATTATGATATTATTTATTTAGGTAAATAATAAGGATGGTAAACAATATGTCAAAAGAAAAGAAATATTTAATTTATGGTATAGGGTTAGTTTTATTAGCTTTTATTGGGGCTACTTTTGCTTATTTTGCAGTTCAAATAGTTGGAGAAAAGAAAAATGTATCATTAACAACAGCTGATTTAAAAGTAGTATTTAGTAATGGAGATGGTTCAATTACAAGTGAAGAGTTAGAGCCAGGATGGAGTACAACTAAGACTTTTAGTGTTACTAATCAAACTAAAGATACTTATAAATATAATATAGTTATAAAAGATTTAGTTAATACTTTTGTAACAGAAGGATTTTTAGTATATAAAATAACAAGTACAAATGATGGATATAATATGAGTGAATATGTGGACATACCTAAGTCAAGTACAGCAACAGATACAATTCTAGCATATTCAATTAGTATACCAGTTGGAGTAACACAAGAATATACAATAGATATTCAATATTTAAATAGCGATACTGTTGACCAAAGTGCTGATATGGAAAAGATAGTATCAGGTACTATTTATATAACAGATGGAACAATACCAACAACAAAACTAACAGAAAAATTACTAGCAGATAATGGAACAATACTAACAAGAAGTGATTTTAGTACACCATTCACAACAACAAACACAGGAACATTCTATCAAGCAACAGAAACAGTAGGAAGTAACACTGCAACAGTATATTACTTTGCAGGAGATGCAAAGAACAACTGGGTAAAGTTTGGAAAAACAACAGAA
>CAMENK010000025.1 GCA_945928335.1 uncultured Bacillota bacterium | reverse complement strand
TATATTTAAAGAAGGAATATCCACATGAATAAAGAAGAATTTATACAAGAGTTAAATAAAATTAACATAAATGTTAGTGAAGAACAAATGAATAATCTAGATACATTTTCCTCATTATTAAAAGAATATAATAAAAAATTTAATTTAACCAGTATTACGAATAATAATGATATATATTTAAAACATTTTTATGATTCCATATTTTTAATGTCAATAGAAGAGTTTAAAAACAAATCAACACTTTTAGATATTGGAACTGGAGCAGGATTTCCTGGAATACCATTAGCTATCTTTAATAAAAATATGAAGTTTTACCTTGTTGAAAGTAATACAAAAAAGTGTAATTTTATGCAAATGATAAAAGAAAAATTAAATTTAGAAAATGTTGAAATAATAAACAAAAGAGCAGAAGATTTTGCAAAGGAAAATAGAGAAAAATTTGATTTAGCTACTTCAAGAGCTGTAACACAATTAAAAATATTACTTGAATTAGAAATACCAGCACTAAAAATTAATGGTTTATTTATTCCATTAAAAGGTGAATATGAATTAGAATTAAAAGATAGTGAAAAAACTTTAAAATCATTATCAAGTCAAGTAAAAAAAGTATATCAATATAATTTACCAAAAGAAAATTCAAAAAGAAGTATAATTGTAATAGAAAAAACAAAAAAAACTAACGAAATTTATCCTAGAGAATATTCCAAAATAATAAAAGATTCAAAGAATACGAAATAATTAGTATTCTTTCTTTATTTATAAATAATAAAAAGCACTTGAAAAAAGTCGAAAAATAATATAGAATAAAATAAGAAGATATAAGATAAGGGGCTGTCAATATGAATAGAGAAAATGAAATTTATGATATTAGAGTGGATGAAATCATACCAAATAGATTTCAACCTAGATTAGAATTTAATGATAAAGAATTAAATGATTTATCTGAAAGTATTAAATTACATGGTGTAATCCAACCATTAGTTTTAAGACGTGTAGGAGATAAATATGAAATTATAGCCGGTGAAAGAAGATATAAAGCTTCTGTAAAAGCAGGACTTCAAACAGTTCCAGCTATAATAATGAATATTGATGATAAACAAAGTGCCGAAGTAGCAGTAGTAGAAAATTTACAAAGAAAAAATTTAACTGCTATAGAAGAAGCTCAATCATATAAAAAAATATTAGATATGGGATATCTTACTCAAGAAGAGTTAGCAAAAAGAATGGGTGTATCTCAACCAACAATAGCTAACAAATTAAGACTTTTATCTCTAACTATTCAAGTAAAAGAAGCTCTTTTAAAAAATCAAATTTCAGAAAGACATGCTAGAAGTTTATTACTATTAACAGACGCAAATATGCAAATAAATATGTTAAATAGAATAATAAATGAGAGGTTAACAGTAAGACAAACAGATGAGGAAATAGCTAAACTAATAGGAAAAGTTCCAGAAGTACCTAAAGAAGAAACTACTATAAGTATGAATAATACATCACAATCAACCAATGTTCCACCAGTGACAGATAATATTTCTAATGAACCGGAAACTATTGCATTTGATGTTGACACTAATAAAATAAGAACGCAGGCTGAGGATATAATTCCAGAGCATAAACCTACAGATATTGATATGCTACTAAGAACTGAATCACAAGTTGAATCAACAAAACCTGTTAACAATGCAAATTCATCTTTAGAAGATCAGCAAGCGAATTTAGACATGGGAGATATAGTAAGTACTAATAAGATGTCAATTAACCCTTTTGAAGAAATAGAAACAGAAACTTTAGATTTTGACATACCAAGTAAAGAATTAGAAAAACCTACATTTACACCAGAAACCCAATCTTCAAACAGTTTAATAGAAGAATTTCGTCAACAACAAGAAATAGAAAATAATCCAGTTCCACAAATAAATCAAGAACCAGAAGGAAAAAACTTAAGCAGTGCAATAAACTCAGCAAGAAATGAAGTAAGAAAAATAGAAGATTTAGGATTTGATGTTGAAACAGAAGAATTCGATTTTGAAGATATGTATCAAATTATAATTAAAATTAAAAAAGATTAACTCCTATTAGGAGTTATTTTCTTTTATAAATAAGTTATCAAAAACCTCCTTTTCATATGAAGGTTCTGTACCTTTAATAAAATAAAGCAAATCTTTTGTAGATAAATCAGTCACACTTCCACTTATAGGATTAACAAAACATCCAGTCACACCAATAGGAATTTCATACCAATTTTCCTCCTTATTTTCTAAATAAGCTTCTATAGTACGAGCCCAAATTCTTTTTGTAACTTTAGAAGAAACGTCATCAACGCTTCTATTATCGTCATATCCGTTCCAAACCATAACTAAAGCATCTGGATTATATCCAACAACCCAATAATCTGTTGAGGTACTACCAGATTTAACTGCATATTTTTTAGTTAAAAGTCCACTAACACTTAACATAGTTGGTGATGTATAGTCTATGTAGTCATAGTTATATGTATTACTAAGCATTTCATTTAGAATAAAAGTGTATCTTTTATCTAATACTTGTTCTTCTTCATAATCACTCTCATATATAACATTACCATCCAAATCAGTTACCTTTCTAATAAATTGGGGTGTATTTTTAATTCCATTATTTGCTAAAGTTGAAAACGCATTAGAAAAATCAAGCATACTTATTTCAGTTGTTCCTAAACTTAAAGAGACATTATTTGGAAGACTAGTTTCAATACCCATTCTTTTACCTATATTTTTCAAATTTTTAGTACCTAAAAATAAATGAGTTTTAACTGCATATATGTTATCAGATAGGGCTATAGCTTCCGCCATTGTAATATGTTTATTAGCATAATTATCAGCATAATTACTAGGTGAATATGTTTCACTTTCTCCAATATAAAAAGTTGTTTTTTCACTCATAAAAGTCGAAATAGGAGTCATTCCATTTTCAAGAGCAGAATAATATAAAATAGGTTTAAAAGTTGAACCAACCTGTCTCTTAGCTTGAGTTACTCTATTAAATTCACTTTCATTATAATTCTTTCCACCAACTAAAGCTATTATATTGCCAGTTTTAGGATTTCTTATCATAGCGCCAACTTGTAATTCTTCAGTACCAGTCATCTCTTCTGAAATAATATTCTCTAATTTTTTTTGTGCACTTATATCTAAATTAGTATATACCTTTAATCCACCAACTTCTAAAAGAGACTTAGGAATTTCACTAATACTTTCTAACTCAGCCATAACTGCATCCTTATAATATAATGAACTAACAATATAATTATTTACTTTTTCACCATGAAACAATAATGCCTCATTATATGCATCTGTCATTTCTTCTTTAGTAATATATCCATTATTATACATACTTTCCAATACTATTTTTTGCCTTTTTTTAGCATTTTCAAAATAATAAATTGGATTATAGTAAGTAGGATTCTTAGGAATTCCTACAATAATGCTTGCCTCAGCTAAATTTAAATCACTAGCATGTTTATTAAAATAATACATGCTAGCATCTTCAATACCATAATTTCCAGAACCAAAATTAATAGTATTTAAATATCCTTCTAAAATTTCATCTTTAGAATAATGAACCTCAAGTTCAAAAGTTAAATAAGCTTCTTCAATTTTTCTTTCCCAGGTTTTATCAAAAGATAAGAAAAGATTCTTGATATATTGTTGACTAATTGTAGAAGCACCCTGATCCAAATTTCCTGTTTTAATATCATGATAAAGAGCTTTAGCGATTCTTAAAAAATCAAAACCACTATGAGAATAAAAATTTTTATCTTCGGTTGCAACAATTCCATCTTTTGCATATTTACTAATATTATCTAAACTTACCCAAGCATTATTTGAAGTACTTAAATAAAACTCATTATCATTATTATCATACATTACAATCCTATTCGCGCTTCTAATATCTATTTTAGGAGTTATATAAGCATACAAATAAAATCCAATTAGCACAATAAAAATACTAATGACTACAAATGTAAAAATTTTCCAAGCTAAATATAATTTTCTCATATTATTTATTATTAAAATAAAATAAAAAAATATAAGTAAAAAGCATATATAAAATGTAAAATATTTGAATATAATAAAAAAGATTAGTAAAATGACTTGATTTTATACAAAATATAAGTATAATTTTATTCGAAAAGCGAAGGTGATAAAAATGAAGTTAAAAACGATAAATGAAGAAGAAATAGAGACTATGTCATTTGACGACTTAGCATATGTTATACTAAAAGAAAAAGGGAAAAAGATGAAAATAAATGAAATTTTCCAAGCAATATGTGAATTACAAAATTTAGGACAAGATATATATGAATCTAGAATTGCTGATTTTTTCACATTGTTAGCAACAGAAAAAAGATTTATCCAACTTGATAAAGGCTATTGGGATTTAAGAGAAAATCACACAGCAAAAATAGATTTAGAAAGTGTAGAAGATGAAGATATAGACGAAACAGAAGAAGAAATAGAAGAAGAAACAACTGAAGAATCAGATGATATGTTTTTAGATGAAACAAAAGAATCAGATGACGATGAAGTAGACGATGAATACAAGGATTTAGTAGTTGTTGATGAAGAAAATGAAGCAGACCTTTAGCTATTTATAACATTAAAAATATGTTAAAATAGAAATGAAAGGTGAAAAAATGAAAGAAAGATTAGAACTAATTGAAGAAAGATATAATTATTTAACGGAAGAATTGATGAAGCCAGAAGTCTTTAATGACTTTAAAAAAATGAAAGAATTATCTAAAGAAAAAACTTCATTAGAAGAAACAGTAATGGCTTCAAAAAAATATAAACAAATTTTAGAAGACCTAGAAGCAGCACATGAAATGACTCATGATGCAGAATTATCAGAATTTGCGCATGAAGAAATTGAAAAATTAAATAAAGAAAAAGAAGATTTAGAAGAAAGAATCACAATTTTGTTATTGCCTAAAGATCCTAATGATGATAAAAATGTTATAATTGAAATAAGAGGAGCAGCAGGCGGAGACGAAGCGAATATCTTTGCAGGGGACTTATTTAGAATGTATTCTAAATATGCCGAGAAAAAAGGTTGGAAATTAGAAATAACAAATGAAGTACCAGGTGAAAGTGGAGGATATGCTGGAATAGAATTCATGCTATCTGGTGATAATGTATATTCAAAATTAAAATTTGAAAGTGGTTCCCATCGTGTACAAAGAGTACCTGCAACAGAATCACAGGGAAGAGTGCACACTTCTACAGCAACTGTATTAGTAATGCCAGAAGCCGAAGATATAGAAGTAGAATTAAATGAAAAAGATTTAAAAATTGATGTATGCCGTTCTAGTGGAGCTGGAGGTCAATGTGTAAATACAACAGACTCAGCAGTAAGGGTTACCCATATTCCAACTGGTTTAATGGTATATTGTCAAGTTGAAAGAAGCCAAATTAAAAATAAAGAAAGAGCATTAACAATACTTAAATCTAGATTGTATGATTTAAAAGTAAAAGAACAAGAAGAAAAATTAGGTGCCGATAGAAAAACTAAAATAGGTACTGGTGATAGGTCAGAAAAAATAAGAACATATAATTATCCACAAAATAGATTAACTGATCATAGAATAAATTTTACAATAATGCATTTAGATAAAGTAATGGAAGGTAATTTAGATGAAGTAATTGAGGCTTTAATAACAGAAGATCAAAAACTTAAAATGGGAATAAATAATGATAAATAATGTTTCAGATAGAGAAATAGAAGAATTAAAAAAAATTGGAAAATATACAAAAAATAATATAAAAAAATTACAAAAAAACTACCCGATTCAATATCTAATCGGGTATGTTAACTTTTATGGTCTAAAAATAAAAGTTAACAGAAATACCTTAATTCCAAGATATGAAACTGAATATCTTGTAGAAAAAACAATAAAATATTTAAAACAATACAATTTCACAAATCCTAAAATACTAGATATATGTACTGGAACAGGCGCAATAGGACTTACATTAAAAAGTGAATTACCAAATAGTGAGGTAACAATAACAGATATATCAAGAAAGGCTCTTAAAGTTGCTAAATATAATAAAAGTAATCTTAAATTAGAAGTAAAAATAATAAAAAGTGATTTATTTGATAAAATTAAGCCAGAAAAATATGACTTAATAATTAGTAATCCACCATATGTAATGGAAGATGAAATGCTTCCAGAAAATGTAATGTTTGAACCTAAGCTAGCTCTATTCAGTGGAAAAAAAGGCATTGATCACATAGAAAAAATGTTTATAAATATAAAAGATTATTTAAATGATAAAAGTATTATAGCTTTAGAAATAAATGAAAAAAGTGAAACAGATTTAACTAAACTAATAAAAAAATACTTTGATAAAAATTATATATATAAATTCGAAACTGACTTAGCAAATAAGATAAGATATCTATTTATATTTAAAAATATTGAATAAAAAAAATATATTAACACCAACATAACTACGAAAGGTTGGTGTTTTTTATTAAAAAAATACTTTTAATAATTTTAGCAATAATCATAGTTTTTTCCATACAAAGAAATACAGAAGAGTATGTAATTATACCTAAGGAATCAATAAGATTTAGAATAATACCAAACAGCAATACTTTAGAGGATTTAAATATAAAAGAAAAAGTAAAAAATGAAATAACAGATGTAATTACAAATATAGAAGATTCAAATAATATAAATGAAACACGACAAAATATAATTGAAAACATACCATTTATAGAAAATAGAATAGAAAATTTATTTAAAACTGAAAAATATGATCAAACATTTAATGTAAAATATGGTATAAATTATTTTCCAAAAAAAATCTACAAAAATGTAAAATATGAAGAAGGAAATTATGAATCAATGATAATAGAAATAGGTGAAGCAAAAGGAGATAACTACTGGTGTGTATTATTTCCACCATTATGTATGATAGATGCTGAAGAAAGTGATGAAGTCGAATATTCATTTTTTATAAGTGAAATAATAAAAAAATTTTTTAAGTAATAAATTAATTATCTAGTCACTATAATTAAATAGGTGACATATGGAACTAATAACTTTAATAATAATTGGGCTTTCATTAAGTATAGATGCTTTTACTTTATCTTTAGCATATGGCTTAATAAGTATAAATAAAAAAACAATAATTACTACATCTGTAACTGTAGGAATATTTCATTTTTTCATGCCCATATTAGGAATGCTATTAGGGGATATAATAAATGAATATTTAAATATAGATAGAAAATACATTTTAATAGTAATATTAATATTTATAGTGATAGAGATGTTTAAATCTTTAAAAGATAAAAAAGAAGAACATAAATTAGACATAATAAATATAATAATATTTTCTCTTTTAGTTTCATTAGATTCGTTTAGTCTAGGCATAGGAATTAAATATATAACTGATAATATATTACTTGCATCAACTACATTTTCAATATTAAGTGGATTCTCTGCATTTTTAGGTTTTATATTAGGAAAATATATAACTTCTAAAGACACTTATCATATAAAAATTGGAGGAATAATCCTATTATTATCAGTAATTGTATATATATTATGTAAATAAAAATTAAAATAATTGACATAAAGATAAAAAATGAATTATAGTATAATTAGATTAGTTTAAGGAGGTAATTATGCCTAAACTCAAAATTGAAGGTCAACATACTCTTAGTGGTACGATTGAAATAAGTGGTGCAAAAAATAGTGCAGTAGCTTTACTACCTGCAGCTTTACTATGCAAAACAAAAAGCAAAATACTTAAAGTGCCAAAAATAAGAGATATAGAATACCTATTAAAAATAATTGAAGTTCTTAATTGTACTTACCAAATAAATGAAAATGAAATTGAAATTAATACTACAAACTTAAAAAACGCTCCAATACCCGAAAATTTAAGTGAACAAATGAGGGCTTCTTATTATTTTATGGGAACATTACTTGCTAGATTTAATAAAGTAGAAATCTCTTTTCCTGGGGGTTGCAATATAGGTGCTAGACCAATAGACCAACATATAAAAGGATTTGAAGCCCTAGGAGCAAAAGTAGAAATAAATAGAAATAAATACACAATAACTGCAGAAAAACTAGTGGGAACAAGAATTTATCTAGACTTTGCAAGTGTAGGAGCAACTATAAACATAATGTTAGCTGCTTCCTATGCTGAAGGTGAAACAATAATCGAAAACGCTGCAAGAGAGCCAGAAATAGTAAATGTTGCTTCCTTCTTAATATCTATGGGAATAAAAATAACAGGAGCCGGAACAAGTACAATAATAATTGAAGGAAACCAAAATTTGGATAATGGAATAACAGAAGTTTTTCCAGACAGAATAGAGGCAGCAACTTATGTAATTCTAGGCGCGCTTATAGGAGACAACTTAAAAATAACTGGTCTAATAAAAGATCATATAAATGCAGTACTAATAAAATTAAAAGATGCAGGAGTTGACTTCAATGCAACTGATAGTGCAGTAATAATCTC
>CAMENK010000024.1 GCA_945928335.1 uncultured Bacillota bacterium | reverse complement strand
CTCTAAGAAGTAGGAAATCCATTACCGTGAGGTAATGGAAGTGAATTTTAATTTATTAAAATTTGCTTTTGTTCTGCATAGAATCATTAATGAGACTATTAATAAAATGATAATTAGTATTAGAAATGAGATTAGTAAATCTTTTTTCTTCATAAATATCAAGCCTCCTTCCTATAGAAGTTGGCAAGTACTCAACAGTTAGTATTTCCTATATCTAATTATACTATTTGTATAATAATAAAACAAGCGAACATATAAAGCTTTTAAATCAAATTTGTGTAATTCGTTCTATACTTATAATAGTTAGTAATAATTACTAACTATTAAATGATGTCAAAAAAAGTTATCGACTTCTTCTTTACAAAAACCATAAAAAATGATGAAACTTTGGTTCAATTTACTAATAAAAATGGAATTGTTTTTTTGTCTAAGATTTTGAACATTAATTGAAAAATGTAGGTATCGAAGGAGTATGAGATGAATTATTGGAGAGTATAAATAATTAAAATTATAAAGATGTGAATTTGACAGGTTAGAAAATAAAACAGTTAGTTTGTTTGGTTTGGTTCTTGAGAACAAAATTTATATATGTTAAAATTAACTTACTAACTTATATATTTTCCTTTTTATGTGTTAGTAGAAATAATTAGAGAGGTAGATGAATAGAATTATGAAGAAGTTTATAAAAGAGTTTAAAGAATTTATATCAAAAGGAAATGTACTAGATATGGCTGTTGGTGTAATTATAGGTGGTGCTTTTTCTAAGATAGTATCTAGTGTTGTTAATGATTTAATGATGCCTATAATTGGTATTATAATTGGCGGACATGATTTTTCTAATTTAGTATTAAAAGTTGGAAATGCAGAAATAAGATATGGTTCTTTAATACAAAATATTGTTGACTTTATTATTGTGGCTTTTTGTATATTTATATTTATTAAAACTATAAATAAATTTCATAAGAAAAAAGAAGAACCTAAGGAAGAAATTAAACCTACTAAAAGTGAAGAAGTATTGCTTTTAGAAGAAATTAGAAATTTATTAAAAGAAAATACTAAATAGTTTGATTGACTTACAAGAATATTTGTTTTATAATTTTAATAGGAGATAGATAGTATGAAATTTATAAAAGGATATACTGGTTATATAATATGTTTATGTTTACTTTTATCAACAGTATCTTTAAGTGTATTAATATATGAAAAATATAAAACAAATAATGAAATTATTACTATAAATACTATAAATAATTATAGAGAAGAGAAAATATCTAATATAACTTATCCTGTATTTGGTATTAAAAGTATAGATAATAAGATAAATAATGTTATAGAAGCATATAAAGATAAAGAAAATGTAAAGATTAGTTATAACATGTATTTAACTGAGGAAAGTTTAAGTTTATTTTTTGAGATAAATGATAATAATAGATTTAGTTATAGGAATGTTGATTATGATATTAAAAATAATAAATTATTAGATAATCTTATAGATTATAATATATATAAAGATATTATTTTAGAAAAAGTAAAATATAAATATAAAACTGATATATATAATTCTATTGTTAATGATAATTTTTCTAATGCGAGTTATAAAATAAATGATGAAGGTGTATATTTCTATTTTAATGATTCTCTATTTGGAGATTTAATATATAGAGTTTATGTATATTTACCTAATGAGAATACTGCTGAAGTTTTTGATCAAAATTATGATAAAGTAATTGCTTTTACATTTGATGATGGCCCAAGTGAATATACTATGGAAATTGTTAATGCTTTAGTCTTAAATAATTCTAAAGCCACTTTTTTTGAACTAGGAAATAGAATGAAATATAATCAAGAAATTGTAAAGCAAGTATTAGCTAATGGTATGGAAATTGGTAGTCATACATATGCTCATAAAAATTTAAATAAGTTGAGTGAAAGTGAAATAGATAATGAGATTAATTCAACTAATATTATATTTAATGAAATTACGGGGGATAATATTAAGCTTACTAGACCACCTTATGGAAATTCAAATGATTTAGTGAAAGCAAGAATGAATACACCTTTAATCGCGTGGAATATAGATACTAATGATTGGCTTTATAGAGATAGTGAGTATGTATATAATCATATAATAGATAATGTTCAAAGTGGGGATATAATTTTAATGCATGATATATATCCTGAAACAGTGGAGGCTGTTAAAAAAGCATTACCGCATTTAAATGCTTTAGGATATAAAGTTACTACTGTTAGTGAACTTGCGAGAATACAAAATAGAACATTAGAAAATGGAGTTGTTTATAGGAGTTTAAAGGCAAATTAGAGTTGTTTCTCTAATTTTCTTTTGTTATAATTTATTTATGAAGAAAGAAAATAAAATAAAATTTACTATTGTTAATTTAATTACTTTTTCTAGGGTAGTTGGATCAATTTTATTACCAATATATTATTTTACAAAGGGTATAAAATATATTGGAATTTTAGTCGTTATATTATTTTTAACGGACATGGTTGATGGTAAACTTTCTAGAAAATGGAAAGTAGAAAGTTTTTTAGGTGCTTTATTAGATTCTGTTAGTGATAAATTATTTGCTTTTGTAATGCTTGCTATTCTAACTTATGAGTACCCTATAATGCTAATGGTAATACTTTTAGAATTTATTATATTTGGTATAAATACTTTAGCATTTAAAGAAAATAAAAATATTCATTCAAGCAAAATGGGAAAATTTAAAACTTTAATTTTAGATTTAAATGTTTCTATTTTGTATTTAATTAAAGCTAGAGATTATTTTAATAAAATTATTCCTGTTAATGTATTAAATTTTTTGAATAAAAATGATTATAGTATTTCTTTAGTTTTAACAGGGATTATTGTTGGAACTCAATTACTTACTATAAGTAATTATTCTAAATCTAGAATGAAACAAACTACTTATGAAAAAATAGATAAAAAAGAACTAAAAAGTTTTAAGGAGATATGGGATCTTTTAATAGATAGAGAATTTTATATTAAAAATAAAAATGAAAATTTAAGAAAATTCTTATATAAAAATATTTAACTTACTTTAGTGTTATTTATAAATAAAAATACTATCATTTCTGATAGTATCATCTAAGAAAAAAAGTATCTAATCATATGGTGGTTCCTTAGGGATTCGAACCCTAGACCCACTGATTAAGAGTCAGTTGCTCTACCAGCTGAGCTAAGGAACCATCACGTGTAAAATTATATCACATTTATGTTTTTATTTTCAAGGGTTTATTGTAAAAAGTTTTCTTTTTTGATAGAATTATAACGAGAGGTGCAGTAATATGGAAGAAACAATATTAGTTGATACTAATGAAGTGAATTTAAATAATTCTAGAGAAATAATAAAAAGTATATGTTTGGATTTAGAAGAGGCAGGATATAATGCGTATAAGCAAGTAACTGAATATCTATTAACTGGTGAAATAGGATATATTTCTTCTTATAAAGAAGCTAGAAATAGAATTGAAAAAGTAAATAGAAGAGATTTGGTTGAATATATGCTTAAGGAATTTGTAAGATGAGAATTATTGGAATGGACTATGGTAGTAAAACTTTAGGAATAAGTTTAAGTGATGAAACACTTTTAATAGCTAATCCTATTGAAACAATTAGATATAATACAAAAGAAGAACTCTTTGATAAAATAGATAAATATTTTAATGAGTATGAAATCTCTAAGATTATATTGGGCAATCCTCTGAATTTAGATGGTTCTGTAAGTACTAGATGTGAAGAGACAATGATTTTTAAAAATGAATTAGAAGATAAATATAATATTGAAGTAATTTTAGAAGATGAAAGATTAACCTCTGTAATTGCAAATAATATGCTAATTATGAATAATGAAAGAAGAAATAATAGAAAAAAAGTAGTAGATAAATTAGCTGCATCTATAATACTACAAAGTTATTTAGATAGATTTAATAGTAAGAAGGAATAGATATGAAAATAAAAGATAATGAAATAACATTTATAGAGAATAATCAAATAGTTAAATATAGAATAGTTTTAAAAATTGATGGAAATGATAAAACATATTTAGTATATACAAATGATGAGAAGAATGATAAAGATGAAGTAATTTTATATGTTGGTGTTTTATCTTTAAATAAAGATGGAAGCGAAAAGATTATTTCTATAAAAGATGATAAAGAATGGAAATATATAAGAAATATAATAAATAGTTTTGAAATAGGAGAGAATAAAAATGGTAAATAGAAAACTTAATAAAAAGAAATTGGTTATTTTTATATTTTTAATAATCATAATAATTGTGCTTGCTATCGGAGGAGTGTGTTTTAGTTTTTTAAGTGCAAAAGATAAAAATGGTGAAACAATTGATTATGAAGTGACTATGGGTAGTACTGTATATGGGGTGTTTGATGATTTGGAGAATAAAGGTATTATAAAGAGTTCTTTATTTATGAAACTTTATAGTAAGATAAAAGGGAATATTTCAATTGATGCTGGAATATATCAAATAAGTTCTAGTATGAGTGTGCCTGAGTTATTAGAAATATTAAGTGAAAGAAATATAGTAACTAAAGATCAAGTTAGTTTTACTTTTAAAGAAGGTAGAAATGTAAGAAATCTTATTAGTGATTTAGGTAGTGTGAGTAGTGTTACTGAAGAAGAAGTATTAAACACTTTAAATGATGAGTTATTTTTAGATGAACTTATAGATAAATATTGGTTTTTAACAGATGTTATTAAAAGTAAAGATATTTATTATAGTTTGGAGGGGTATCTTTATCCTAATACATATATGATTTATAAAGATAGTAGTTTTAAAGATGTTGTTTATAAAATGTTAGATGAAACTGAGAATAAACTTGAACCAATTAAAAATGATATATTAAATAGTGGTTATTCTGTTCATGAATTATTAACTTTAGCAAGTATAGTAGAACAAGAAGGATCTCTTGGTAGTGATAGGAAAGGAATAGCGGGAGTTTTTACGAATAGGCTTAATAATGGATGGTCATTAGGTAGTTGTGTTACTACTTATTATGGATCAAAAGTACAAATGGGTGAAAGAGATTTATATCAGTATGAAATAGATGATTGTACTAATAAGTATAATACTAGATGTGAGAGTTATGTAGGACTTCCTGTTGGACCTATATGTAATCCAAGTATAGAGAGTATTGAAGCTAGTCTTTATCCTACTAAACATGATTATTATTACTTTGTATCTGATAAATCAAATAATACTTATTTTAGTAAGAACTATACTGAACATTTAAATACAATTAGAAGACTACAAAATGAAGGAATATGGTATGAATATTAATCTATTATTTGAAGAAATGGAACATTATGCTAAAGAAAATAATGTTCCTATTATGTTAAAAGAAGGTATAAATTATTTAACTAATTTTGTTAAAGAAAAAAATATAAAAAATATACTTGAAGTAGGAACAGCTATTGGATATAGTACAATTAAATTAAGAAATGAAGGTTGTTCTATAACTTCTATTGAAAGAGATATAGATAGATATAAAATAGCTAAAGATAATGTAAAAAAATCAGGATTTGATAATATTAACTTAATATTTGGAGATGCTTTAGATGTAGAAATTTCTAATTTATATGATTTAATATTTATAGATGCTGCTAAGGGTAAGAATATTGATTTTATAAATAAATTTAAAGGTAACCTTAAGGATAATGGTTATATTATTATAGATAATGTTGATTTTCATGGATTAGTTGGTAATAGTGATAAAATTAAATCTAGAAATTTAAGAAGTTTAGTAAGAAAAATAGAGAAGTTTTTAGATTATTTAGATAATCAAGATGAGTTTATTGTAGAAAAAGTTAATGTAGGAGATGGATTAATTATATTGACTAGGAGGGATTAATGAATAAATTTTATATAATACCAAATAAAAAAGAAATAGATTATTTTAAAGAAGATTTAATACTTCCATTAGAAGGATATAGTATTGGATTTGATGTGTATTTTTCTATTGATGAAATAAATAAAATAGCTAAAAGTAGAAATATTAGTGTAATAATAAATATATTTTTACATAAGAATAAACTTGAAGATTTTAAGAATATTATAAATAAATTAGAAAATATAGAGTATTATTTTATAGAAGATTTTGGTTTATCTAATTTATTACCTAAAGATAAAGTTGTAATTATGGGTAGTCATCTTATAAATAATTATGATAGTATTAACTACTTTAATAATCTTGGTATTAAAAATATAGTAGTTAATAATGAACTTACTAAAGAGGAATTAGTGCAAATAAAAGATAATACAAATAGTAATTTATTTTATTTTCTTATTAATAGAAATATGTTAATGTATAGTAAAAGACCCCTTATTTCTAGTTATTATGAATATAAAAATATAAATGGTAATTTAAAACTAAATATAAAAGAAAAAAGTACTAAAAAAGAACTTATTATAAAAGAAGAAAATAGATGTACTTGTATATTTGATAATAATATTTTTAGTGCAAATGTATATTTAGATTTATTAGATAAGTATAATTTTATAATAAATTTAAATAATATGAGTGATGAAGAAGTAGATATAATTATGAAACATTATAAAGATAAAGATTTAAACAAATATATAAAAACAGATAATTATTTTTTAGATAATAAAATTATTTATAAGTTAGGTGATAAAGAATGACAGAAATATTAAGCCCAGCTGGTGATTTAGAACGTCTTAAATGGGCTCTTATGTATGGGGCAGATGCAGTTTATATAGGAGGATATAATTATAGTTTAAGAGCTAATGCTAATAATTTTAGTATAGATGAAATTAAAGAAGCTGTTTCTTTTGCGCATAGTTTAAATAAACGTGTTTATGTAACTGTTAATATCTTATTTAGAAATGAAGATTTAAAAGAATTAGATGATTATTTAATAACTTTAAGTAATCTAGGGGTAGATGCATTTATAGTAAGTGATTTAGCAGTTATTAAAAGAATTAAAGAATTAAAATTAAAACCAGAAATACATATTAGTACTCAAGAATCTAGTGTAAATAAAGAAACAGTTAAGTTTTGGAAGAGTTTGGGAGCTACTAGAGTAGTTTTAGGAAGAGAATGTTCTAAAGAAGATATTCTTGATATTAAAAATAATGTAGATATTGAACTAGAAGTATTTATTCATGGGGCTATGTGTACTAGTTATAGTGGAAGATGTGTTTTATCTAATTATGTAACACTTAGAGATTCTAATCGTGGTGGTTGTAGTCAAGTATGTAGATTTTGTTTTGAAAATGATAATATGGATGATTTTCAAATATGTTCTAAAGATTTGTGTATGATAGATTATGTTCCTGAATTAGTTGAAATGGGAATAAGTTCTTTAAAAATTGAAGGAAGAATGAGAAGTTTATACTACATAGCTACTGTTGTAAATGCATATAAAAATATTGTTGTTAAGAAACAAGAGAATAATTTAACTAAAGATGTAATAGAATACTACAGAAAAGTATTAAATAGAGTTTCTAATAGAGAGAATACTGTACATTTCTATGATAAAGAAGCTAGTATTGATAATCAATATTATACAGGTAGAGTTGAATTATCTAATCAAGATTTCTTGGCTTTAGTATTAGATTATAAGGATGGATATGCAACCATTGAACAAAGAAATAATTTTAAAGTTGGAGATGTAGTTGAAGTATTTGGACCTAATTTAGAACCAACAAAAATTAAGGTAGTTGAACTAATAAATAATAAAAATGAAAATGTTGATGTTGCTAGACATCCTCAAGAAATACTTAAATTAAAAGTACCATTTATAGTACAAAAGAATGACATTATAAGGGTACCTATTTAGATTAATTATATTGACAAAATGAGTTTAATTTGATATCATTTTAAACTGTACGAAGGAGAGATAAAAATGAAACAAAAAGAATTTTTTCTTACAAGTGAAGGTTATTTAGAATTAGAAAACGAATTAAATTACTTAAAAACTGATAAGAGAAATGAAGTATTAAATGCTTTAAAGGAAGCAAGAAGCTTAGGGGATTTAAGTGAAAATGCCGAATATGACTCTGCTCGTGAAGAACAAGGAAAGTTAGAAGCTCGTATTAAAGAGGTTGAATATATATTAGAACACGCTACTATAATTGAAGATAAAACTGATGATGATGTTGTATCAATTGGTAGTACTGTAAGTTTACAATATGATGGTGATGATGAAATAGAAGAATATAGAATAGTAGGTAGTCAAGAAGCTGATCCATTTAATAATAAGATTTCTAATGAAAGTCCAATCGCTGCAGCTATTCTTAATAAAAAAGTTGGAAGTACAGTAGAAGTTAGTAGTCCTGATGGAGTATATACTGTAAAAATAGTTAAAGTAGCATAACTAAGTTATGCTTTTTAAAAAAGTTAAATAACTTGAAATAAATAGTTATTTTACTTATAATAAAATAAGTATTAGGAGGAAATTTAATGAAAAAAGAAATAGTAATGGAATTAAAAGGAAAAGAATGGGAAGAGATGTTAGACCATGT
>CAMENK010000023.1 GCA_945928335.1 uncultured Bacillota bacterium | reverse complement strand
ACTACTGGAGTACCACTTCTATAAATCGTAGTACTTCTTCCACCATGAATTAAATGAGTGATTTTTTTATTGTTGAAATTTATCAAAACACCAGTACCATTAAGACCATAAAATTTATGAGGTGCAAAAGTTATAAAATCACATACAGAATAATTTATATCAATTTTACCTACGGCTTGAGTAGCATCAGAATGAAAAATTGCATTAGAGTTTTCCTTCACTACCTGAGCAATCTTTTCTATTGGCTGTATTGTACCCAATTCACTATCAACAGAACAAATACTTACTAGTATTGTATCACTTCTCAAACTATTTTTTAATGAATCTAAATCAACTATGCCATTTTTATCTAAAGGCAGGATAGTAACTTCATATCCTTTATTAGCTAAATAATTTAAAGGTGCTACTACACTAGAATGTTCAATAGGAGAAATAATAATATGTTTTCCCTTCTTTTCGTAAAATTCACAAACACCTTTAATAACTAAATTGTTAGATTCACTAGAACCACTTGTATAAATAATAGAATCATTACTGCAATTAAAATAATTAGCTATTTTAGATGAACAATCATCTATTACTTTTTTTGCTTTTAAACCTAATTCATGACTACTATTAGCATTAGCAATATAATTCTTAGTTACGTCTACAAAATTATTTAAAACTTCCTCATCAACAGGAGTATTAGCTGCATAATCTAAATAAATCATATTTTCACCAACTTTCACAAAAATTATATACTAAATTTTTTTTACCATAAATAAAAAATAAGTTGAATTAACTAAACTTAAAGTTGAAAAAGATAATGTATATATAAATTTGATTTAAATAAATTTCTTTGCTATACTTAATTAGACAGAAAGGTAAAAAATTATGGAAGCATATAAAAAAGTTTACAAAAAATTAGAAGAATTAAATATTGAATATGAGGTAGTAAATCATCCACCAGCAACAACCACAGAAGAAGCAGATCTTTTTATTGAAGGAAAAGAAGGTGTTAGAACAAAATCTCTATTTTTATGTAATCATAAAAAAACAGAATTCTATTTAATAATAATGGATGAAAATAAAAGATTAGATATAAAAAACTTAAATAAATTACTTAACCAAAAAAATATACATTTTGCATCTATAGAAATATTAGAAGAAAAAATGGGGCTTAAACCAGGAATAGTATCATTATTTGGAATAATAAATAATAAAGAACATGACATAAAAATATATATTGATGAAGAAATGTTATCTGAAAATATAATAACTTTTACTGCAAATGACAATACTAAAACAATTTTTATAACAAAAGAAAATATGTTTAAATTTATTTCATTGATGGGTTATGATTATACAACACTAATCTTATAAATTAAAAGATGTTATCAATTTGCAATAACACTTTTTTTTATATATTTAGTTTATTATTTCTTCATTATCACTTGATAAATATTTAAAACCAAAAGCTACTAATTTACCATTTTTTAAATTATCACCATATATTTTATTTAATAATTCTTTTAATTCTTGCTCAGTGTGATTTGGCATTATGCGATTAACATCATACATTTTTAACAAATCATCTAGATTATCAAATAATTCTTTACTGATAATTTTAACTTTAATAAACTTTCCTACTTGATCCAAATTATTAAAAGTTATAAAATCCCCAACTTTTATTTTCTCAGATTATTCTTTTAATATTCTAACTTCAATATTTTTATATTTCGATAACATCCAATTATAAACTTCATTTAAAATATTATAAGAATACTCCATATAGTCACTCCCACGTAGAAATATTATTAAAATTTAAAATCTAAAAAAACATAATTATTCATATCATATGATAAATTTTTATTTATCATGCTATTTGCTATTTTACAAATCTTCGATATCCTCTCGCCATTAACTAATGGATCGACATATCTTATCTTTGCGCCATGATGAACATAATAGACATCTTTAGGTTCTTCTTTTGAAGTTTTAACTTTTGTAGCATTTTTCCAAATATTAAAAATATCTTTATATTTAGATGATTCTATAATATCTATTACTTCACTTTCTTTTAGATTATATAAATCCTGTTTTGAAATTTTATTTTCATTACTTAATTGTTTCAAAATATCTGCAATAAATTGCATAGAATATCTAGTTCTATCCTCCCTATAAATTATAGATAATCTACTCGTAACTTTTACAAATTTTCTTGCTATTTTCTTTGTTTTAAAGCCTAATTCCATTTTATTTTCTTCATTTTTTTGAATTTCAATATCATTATAAATTTCTTTAATACTTTCTATATCTAATAATTTATAAGTAAATAGTGCATTTGATAAAGAATATTCTAATCTATCAGCAGATAATCTTGGAGTATTATTATCTGCAATTGGATAAATATGATAATCATCTATTTCCGATATTTTAATATTATCTCTTTCTAACAGTTTTACTATTTCACTAGATTTTTTTATTATTTCTGTTGTTAAATCTTCAGTAGACTCTTGAGTCATATAATCGCCATTTAGAAAATCAACGCAATGTTTAAAAGCAGGAGTTGCAATATCATGAAATAATCCAGATAAAGTTTGCTTTTTATCATGAGTAAAATGCCAAATAACCAATGCTACTGCGATAGAATGATCTAAACTGGAAAAGAAAAAATCACTTTCAAACAAATTTGAATAAATAGTCCCACAAGTAATACTTATATATCTTTGAGATAATAACTCTTTGGTATTTATATAATCATTAAGCCATACAGGAAATTCTGGTTCTAAAATGTTTAAATATTCTATTATTCTCTTATCCACCTTTTCTAAATAATTCATATAATTAAACTCCTTCTACAAGCAACTTTTTCAAATATATTTTATCATTTTATATTATTTTTATCAATATAGGTTCTGAAACCATCCATATCACTATGGGAATGGTTCAAAGCCTTTAAAAGCATTAAAAATACTATGTATTTCTAAATAAAATTACCTAATTTTTTGTATAGAAAAAGCCTTTATTTCAAGGCTTTTAAATTATTTGCCACAGCATTGTTTATATTTTTTCCCTGAGCCACATGGACAAGGATCATTTCTTCCAATAGTAGCATTTTTCTTTATTGGCTTTGCTTTTACCTTTTCTTTGCTATCATTAGTTCTAATATTCTTATTTTCTACTCTTTCCAAATTTTGTCTAATTTCCGCTTTTAATAAATAAGTAGTAATCTCTTTATTAGTATCTTTAAGCATATTATCAAATAAATCAAATCCTTCTAATGCATAAGCTTGCAATGGATTAGTTTGAGCATACCCTCTAAGACCAATACCTTCTTTTAAATGTTCCATATTATCAAGTTGATTCATCCAATTTTTATCTAAAACTCTTAATGAAATAGCTTTTTCAAAATCATCTTGAATATCTAAAGGAACATCCTTTAATTTATCATTATAATCATTAACAACTACATCATATATAGAATCTTGAATTTCAGGAATACTTTTATTTTCAAGTTCACTTTCTACTAACTTTCTTGTTTTAAGTAAATTAGCATTAAAATATTCACATATATTTACTATATCATTGTGAGTAATATCATCTTCTGGCGGAAAATGATTATTTATCTGATCAATAACAAAATCCTTAAATATAGTCAAAATTCTATCTTTAATATTCTCATTATCTAAAATTTCATTTCTTCTTTCATAAACAATTTCTCTTTGCTTACTAATTACATTATCATAATCAAGCAAAGCCTTACGTCTATCATAGTTAAATCCTTCAACTCTTTTTTGACTAGCTTCAATATTTTTACTCATCATTTTATGATTTATTGGTGTATTTTCATCAAATCCAAGACTTCCCATTAAAGACTTGATTTTTTCACTACCAAATTTAATCATTAAATCATCTTCCATGGAAACATAAAATCTAGTTCTACCTGGATCACCTTGACGTCCACTTCTTCCTCTTAATTGATTATCAATACGCCTACTTTCATGCCTTTCAGTACCAATTACTAATAATCCGCCAAGTTCTTTTACTCCTTCTCCAAGCTTAATATCAGTACCACGTCCAGCCATATTTGTTGCAATAGTTACAGCATCTTTTTGGCCAGCTTTTTCAATAATATGAGCTTCTCTTTCGTGATTTTTAGCATTTAACAACTCATGACCTATTCTTTTTTTATCAAGTAAACTGCTCAAATATTCACTACTTTCAATTGAAGCCGTACCTACTAATATAGGTTGATGAGTCTTATGGATTTCTTCAATATAAGAAGCAATTGCATTATATTTACCTCTCTTATTCATATATACATAATCTTCTTCATCAATTCTTATAACAGGTTTATTAGTAGGAATTTCAATTACATACATATTATAAATATTTCTAAACTCTTCTTCCTCTGTTTTTGCTGTACCAGTCATACCAGATAACTTATTATACATTCTAAATAAATTTTGAAAAGTAATAGTCGCTAATACTTTAGTTTCCTCATTTATATGTACACCTTCTTTAGCTTCTAAAGCTTGATGTAAACCATCACTATATTGTCTTCCATGCATTAATCTTCCAGTAAATGCATCAACTATAACAATTTTATCACCATCAACAACATAATCTACATCTTTCTTAAACCCGTAATTAGCTACTAAAGCTTTATCTAAATTATGCACAATTGCGGCATTTTTAATATCATATAGATTGTCTAAATTTAATAATTTTTCTGCCTTTACTATTCCCCCTTCAGTTAAAGTAACACCTCTAGTTTTTTCATCTAAAACATAATCATCCGTACTTAAACTTTTAGCCGTCCTATCTGCTAATTTATATAAGTCAGCACTTTTACTTACTCCACCACTTATAATTAAAGGTGTTCTTGCTTCATCAATTAAAATAGAATCCACTTCATCAATAATAGCAAAATTTAAAGGTCTTTGAACTCTAGCTTCTTTTCTTACTACCATATTATCTCTCAAATAGTCGAATCCTAACTCATTATTAGTAGTATAAGTAATATCTTTACTATAAGCCTCTCTCTTTTGTTCTGGAGTAGAATCTTTAAGGTTTACTCCAACTGAAATATCTAGATAATTATAAATCTTACCCATCCATTCAGCATCACGCACACTTAAATATTCATTTACAGTTACAACATGTACACCTTTACCAGAAAGTGCATTTAAGTAAGCCGGCATTGTACTAGTCAAAGTCTTACCCTCACCTGTTTTCATCTCAGCAATATTACCATAGTGAATACATATACCACCTATAACTTGAACTTTATAAGGCTTTTCTCCAATAGCTCTGTATGCAGCTTCTCTAACCACAGCAAAAGCTGGTACTAAAATATCTTCTAATGTTTCCCCCTCTTTTAGTCTATTTTTAAATTCTTGAGTTTTAGCTTTTAATTCCAAATCAGTTAATTTACTCATTTCTTCATCTAAGGCTAAAACTTCATCAGCTAATTTTTCAAATTTTTGTAATTCTTTATATTCGTGATCAAATAATTTTGTAAATAAATTCATACTCTAACATCTCCTAATAAATATTTTAACACATAGATAATTAATTTAAAAGAAAAAAGCAATTTCTTGCTTTAGTTAGTCTCAATAATACCATAACTATCATCATATCTTTTATATATAACATTCACATTTTCAGTCTTAATATCTTTATATATATAAAAATTATGACCAGACAATTCCATTTCTAATATAGCATCTTCTTCATGCATAGGTTTAAGAAATACTTTTTTTCTCTTTACTATCTCTTCAGTCTCCTCATCATCTATTATATCTTCTTCATTATATACAATTTGAACTCTCTCTTTACTCATAAGTTTAGACTTATGTTTTCTCATTTGAGTTTCTAATTTATCTATAACCAAATCAATAGCAGCATATAAGTCACTATGAGATACTTCCGCTCTCAAATCATATTTACCACTTATAGTTACTTCTACTTTTTGTTCTCTACCTCTTATACTAAAAACCACTTTACAAACTACATTTTCTGGATTATCAAAATACTTTTCCATTTTAGAAAGTTTTTCAGTAACATAATCTTTTATAGAATCTGTTACTTCCATTCTCTCTCCACGTATTTGAAATTTCATTATATCACCTCTAATTAAAATATAACATAATTATAAGAAAAAAACTACACTAAAGTAGTTAATTTCAATTCCTTGACATTGATTGCTTGGTTGCCTTTTGCAGTTTTAACTAAAGTAAACTCAACGATATCGCCCTCTTTTAAAGTCTTATAACCATCTTTTTCGATTGCAGAATAATGAACAAAAACGTCTTCGTTAATACCAGCTCCGATTTCTATAAAACCATAGCCTTTTTCGTTATTAAACCATTTAACTCTACCGCGTCTAATCACTCTTAAATTACACCTCCACTTTTAAAAATTTTCTTTGCTACTTTTATATAAAACACGGCCATGTTTTAAACAATATAATTTTATACCTTATAATACTTTATCTAAGCACAAGTAAATCATAACATATATTTTAACTTTTTGTTAAAACTTTGCTTAAAAAGATGTTTTTTTTACCTGAAATGCAAAATAATAAAATTTTATAAAAAATAAAAATTATTTAACTTAAAAAATAATTAAATAAAATTAGTTTAAACAAATCTAAAAATAATTAATTTATAATAAAATCAGGAAGTGAAAAAATGAAAGATCTTTTAATAAATTCCTTAATGAGAAATGTAACACGGTATTGCAATTATGATGAAACAAAACTAAAAGAAATTAGATATGGATTAGCTAGCTTATATCTACAGTTAACAAAAATGATTGTAATATTCTTGTTATCATATCTTTTAGGTAATTTTAAAACGCTTCTAATGTTAATGGGATTTTACAGTATTCTAAGATTAACTGCATATGGAGTGCATGCAAAAAAAAGTCTTCACTGTTGGATAGCTTCACTTTTGATATTTATATTAATACCAAAATTATGTGAAACTTTAATAATAAATAACAATATTAAATTTATAATATCCATTATATGCACTTTATTAATAGGAGTATACGCTCCTGCTGATACTGAAAAAAGACCTCTTATTAACAAAAACAAAAGAACTATATTCAAAATTATATCTATAATAATAAGTATAATTTATATAGTAATAATATTTACAATAAAAAATAATACTTTAACAAATTGTATACTATTTGCTCTAATACTTGAAACAATAGTAATATTACCACTTACTTATAAAGTATTTAGAGTAAAGTATAACAATTATAAAAATTATAAAAGAAAGGAGTAAATTTTAAATGAGATATTTAGCAAGTCTAACAGGATTCTTAGGTGAATTCTTAGCAAAAACTACTTCTGGTGCTTGTTGGTTTGGATTCTTAGATGAAGAAGAAACACCAGAAAGTCTTTTAAAATAACAAATTAAAAACATAAAAATCTATCACAGTTCGTGTGATAGATTTTTTATTTATAAACTAATTATTAAAGTTGAAATAAAATGTTCTTTAATAGTATATTGTTCTAATTCAATATTATCTGTACTATTCAAAATTTTATCAACGATATACAATCCATAACCACGATTTTCGCCATTAGTACTAAAACCTTTCTGATTTAATAGTTCAAAATTAATATCATCTTTACAACTATTTTCAATCAATATATTTAAAGTCTTATTCTTATAAATCTCAATAAAAATAGACTTTTCTTCAGTTAACATTGCTGCTTCTATAGCATTATCTATCAGAATACCTAATATTTTACAAATTTTATAATATTGTTTTTCATCCATATTATCAAAAAACTTATATACATCTTTAGAAATTATAGAATGAAATTTAATATCTTTATCAACTATATTTGCCATCTTATAATAAACAATACCTTTAATACCATTTGGCAAATTATACAAACTAGTATATGAATTATATTTCTTAGTTTGATATTCATTTATAATACTGTTTAATAAATCATCATATTTTTTACTAGATTTATTTTTAAAACTATGTAAAATTAACAAATTATTTAACATTTCATGTCTATTTATTCTATCCTTTTCCAACATTATCTCATATTCATTCATTATATTTAATAAAGACTTCTGTTCTTCCAAAGCATTCTTATTTTTAATATATTCTTTAATAAGAATATAACAAAGAAAAATATATGAAAATAAAATTATAAATATTGCGATAAAACTTTGAAAGATAAATCTATAAGCATGTAACCAAGTGGCAATAAGAAATGTTAAAAATACAAAAAATATTACAACAAACAATAAAGTATTAGATTTCTTATTAATTAATTCAAAAAGTTTATTTATATAAATTTTAAATGGCTTTATTTTGAATAGCAAGTACATAAATACTGTATCTAAAAAAGTAGGCAAAACTCTTATTAAATTTAAAGACAGTAAATAATCTTCTTGACCAAAGGGCAAAATCATTAAAATTATTGAAACTAAAAAATCACAAATTAACAAAGAACTATAAATAACTATGGTCTTATAAACAGAATTTAAAAAGGTATCTTTAAAATTTATCCTGAACAAAAGAAGTATACTTAAAAATATTAGAATAATTTTATATTTTGAATATACATAATAATTTAATAGAATATTTAAAGTAGTTATAATA
>CAMENK010000022.1 GCA_945928335.1 uncultured Bacillota bacterium | reverse complement strand
ATTCTAAAAAACTATAATTCCTTTAGAATAAAGAAGAAATTTTCAGTTACTTAGTAGGACCTACCCTGTTACCGGAACTATACCAACAACTACGCATAAATTTAATAATGTTTGAAATATTAACATAAATGATAGTCCAAAGCATAAGTATTTTGCAAATAAGTCTTCTGTTTCAATAGCAATTTTAATAGTGCGATAAAATATTGTAATGAACAAAAGTGATACAATTACTACACCTAGAAAACCAAATTCTTCACTTATTATGGAAAATATAAAGTCTGTTTGTGGTTCAGGTAAATAAAAGTGTTTTTGTCTAGATTTTAAAAATCCTTGTCCTAATAAACCACCAGGTCCGATAGCATATAGAGATTGAATTATTTGAAATCCACTTCCAAGAGGATCACTCCAAGGATTTAAAAATGAAATTATTCTTTTCATTCTATAAGGGGCAGCTATAATAAGTCCAACTATGCCAAGTAATCCTATTATTCCAAGTTTAACAAATATTCCTAAATTAGCTCCAGTAATAAAAATTAAAGCAATTAAAGCACATACTATAATCATACCTGTTCCAAAATCAGGTTCTAGCATTATTAGACCAAAGAAAAGCATTATAACACCTAATATTGGTAATACGAATGATTTAGTTATTTTTTTATCTTTATCATTTCTAGATAAATATTTAGATGTAAATATAACTAAAGACAATTTACATATTTCACTAGGTTGAAATCCAAAAGAAGCTATACCAAACCAACTTCTACTTCCATTTCTTACTACACCTATTCCTGGAATAAGAACAAGTATAAGAAGCATTAAAGTAAAAAATAATAGATGATTAGAATATTTTTTATATATTTTATAATCTATTTTACTTACTAAAGTCATTAAAAAAATACCTAAAATTAAAAATATTCCTTGATTAATTACATATTTAAATGGATTATTAAATTTATACTCAGCCCATATATAACTGCTTGAATAAATCATAATTAATCCAAAAGTCGCTAATATAATTGTAGTGATGTATAATATTTTATCTTTTTTCAAAAATATCACCTATTTAATTTTATGATAATAATAAAAAATAGAATACTTTAATTTAGTATTCTATTTAAGTCTTCTAGTATATTCTTTTCCTAAAAATTCTATATAAACTTTATTATTTAGAACTTCCTCTTTATCAATTAGTCCTAATTCTAAAGCTTTTAATAAGTTTGCTAATTCAGATTGTTTTCTAAGCATTTTTAATTCTCTAGAATTTTCAATAATTTTATCTCTCAATGTAGCTATTGTAAAATTATCTAATTGCATATATTCATCTCCTTGTTGCTTGTTATATATAATACTTCAATCATTAGGTTTATTTTGTTTTCAAGTAACCTTTTATTGATTATATTTACTCATTTGTTTCATAAGTTGATTAACTTGCTTTTGATTAGGTGTTCTACCCATTCCTCTCATTAAAGTTTTTATCATTTCTTCATTTATTGGTGGATTTTTTTGAAGTTCTTTTTTCATTAACTTTCTAGCTATAAGAAAACCTATAATTATTCCTATTACAATTCCACCCAAAACATATAATATATCCCAAATCATAATTATTTCCTCCTGTATAAATTATATAATAGATAGTTTAAAATAACAACTAAAATTATCTATTAGGTTCCTTTACATTTAAGTTTCTTAGAAAGAAATAATCACTATTTATAAAATCACATACAAATAAATTATTTATATTTTTTAAGTTTTTAAAGAATGTTGGATATGGAGAATTAGTTTTTAATTTTATATGACTATTATTAACTATTAATTTGGTTGTTTCATTTTCTAAGAAATCATTTATCATATGAGTATTATTAAAATGAGTATAACTTAAACTATCTATATTAGAATCATCTAATAATTTATTTAAGTTTTTCTTAGAAATAGTATTACATATTTTATCAAACATTCTATATCCTAATACTACATCTTCATTATTTAATAAATATATACTTTCTAATATCTTGTATAAATTCCCTGGTTTTTCTTTAGCTATTTTATATGCTTCATCTTTAATTAAAAAAATATAATATATTCTCATACTTGCACCTCAGTATAAGTATATTATATTTATTCGTCATTTTTTGTCAAATTATCTTCTTCAATGTATTTAGGTTCTAATGTAATTTCTATAGTCTCATCTTTAATGACTGTTCTATTTTCTAGATTAGTATTTTTACTATATCCATATCCATTAAAAGTAAAATTAACTCCTAATAGACTAGCATATTCTTTTAAGTCACTTCTAGACCAGTTTTCTATATTTGTATATTTTATTTCAGTAGCATTTGTTAGTAAAAATAATTTATCATTAGCATTTAATTTAGTTCCTTTAGATGGATATTGTTTTATAACTTTATCTCCATCACCTATCAAAACTACATCAATATTTAAATCATTTAGATAATCTAAATCACTTACTTTTTTATTTACATAAGATGATATTTCATAACTTTGTTCTTCTTCATTAGTATCATTTGTTACTATTCCTAAGTAAGTACTAACATCTTCAATTAAAGTTTTAGTTGCTTCACTTAGTAATTTAGAATTTGAAATTTTACTTGCCGCTACATAGACGATTATTTGTGGGTCTTCATAAGGAAATAATCCAGCAAAACTTCTTACATAGTTTAGTTCACCAAATAGGTATCCACCATTAGGTGAAGCTATTTGTGCAGTTCCGGTTTTTCCTATTGTCGTAACAACGCTTGTTTTATATGCAGTTCCTGTTGCAACTCGATCATCTGAATTAACTACTCCCCACATTAAATCTTGCATCTTTTTAATTGTTTCACTACTTGCTACTTTCCCTACTTTTATTCTTTTATTTTCAAGTACTACTTCATCTGTTTTACTATCTACTATTTTTTTTACTAAATATGGTTTAATTACTACACCATCATTTGCAAGACAAGTTAATGCTTGAACCATTTGTATAGGAGTTACACTCATTCCTTGTCCAAAAGATGCATTTGCTACTTCTACTTCATATTTAAAATTTAAAGTTCCCTTTTGTTCATTAGGTAAATTTATACCAGTCTTTTGTCCATATCCTAATTTTGTGTAAAAGTCTTTTAATGCTGAACCTCCAAGTCTTTGAGATAATAAGGTTGCTGCAACGTTTGAACTACCATAAAATCCCTGATCAAATGTTATAGTTCCCCATCCCCAGTTATTCCAATCTTTTATAGTATTTTCTCCTACTTTTATAGTTCCTGATTGATAAGTTTCATCTCCTTTATATAATCCATTTTCTACAGCTGCCATGAATGAAAATATTTTCATGGTTGAACCTGGTTCATAAGTATAAGATACAAATGGATCATAATAACTTACTATTTCTTTGGTATTAGGATCAAAACTTGGATTTGAAGCTACCCCTAAAATTTCACCAGTTTTTGCGTTCACCACACTTATGGTAGCCCATTCCAAATTGCTTGCTGTTTCAAGTTTATTCATCGCTTGTTCAGTAAACATTTGAATATTTGTATCTATTGTTAAATAAATATCTTTACCGCTTATAGCAGGAGTTACATTTTCACTAGTATTAGCTATTTTATAACCATATACATCGCTTTCATATTCTCTAAATCCGTTAGTACCAGTTAATTCTTTATCAAATTCTAATTCTAGTCCCATTTCACCTACTATTGAACCATCATCATTTGTTTTTGCATATCCTAAAGTATAGCTTAAAAAATCTCTATTAGGATAGTATCTTTTAACGCTTTTTATAAAGTCTATACCTGGTAGGTTTAAATCATCTATTTGTTCTTTTAATAATTCTGTTATTCCTCTTCCTCCAGGTCCTAGTTCAACTTGATAAACGCCTTCTGTGTTAAGTAAATCTAGTATTCTTTCTTTAGTCATATTTATTAAAGGACTAAGTTTTTCTGCAGTAGTTTCTTTATCAACTACATGTTGTGGATTATCCATATCAGTAGTTCTGGATTCAGATAAATAAGCTATAACTGTATATGAATTTACATTTAAAGCTAAAGAGTTTCCTAAAGAATCATATATAGTTCCTCTTTCTGCTGTTATAGTTTCTTTAACTGTATTCCTATTCATAGCAAATTGGGTTAAATTGATTCCATCTACTTTAGGACTTAATACTACAAAAGACAATTTAAAAATAATTATTGCAAATAAAAAAACAACAACTAAGACAAAAATCTTACTAATTTTTACAGTTCTTGTTTTTTTCAATTATTACACCTACTCTCCAATTACTCTGATATTATCATTATTATACTCCAAACCATAAGTAGTTGCAACTCCTTGTACATTATCTAAACTAGCCAATTCATTTATTTTCATTTCTAAACTTTGATTTAAATTTTCTTGTTTACTTATTTTCTTTTTTATACTTTCTACTTCTATATTAGTTTTAGAAAGTAAAGCCATAGAAAAAGATGTACCAAAAATATTACCGATTATTAATAATCCAATTAGTACATAAAGTATTTTTTCTCCTTTTAATAAACTTGTCTTTTTCTTTTTAGCCATTTATTTCACCCTTTTATATCTTTTCTATTATTCTTAATTTAGCACTTCTGCTTCTTTTATTTTCTTCTAATTCTTTATTGCTAGGCACGATAGGTTTTTTAGTTATAAGCTTAGCTTTTGCTTTCATATTGTCTGGTACAATAGGTAATTTTTTACTTAATTCATCATCTGTTGTTAAGTTTTTAAAAACATTTTTTACTATTCTATCCTCTAAACTATGAAATGTTATAACTACTAATCTTCCACCGGGTTTTAATAAATCAAATGCATCTAAAATAGCATTTTTTAATATTCCTAACTCATTATTTACTTCAATCCTAATTGCTTGAAATGATTTTCTAGCAGGATTACTTTTATTTCTATAACTAATTGGTACATTTTCTTTAATTACTTCTGCTAATTCTAATGTAGTCTCTATAGGTCTATTTTTAATTATTCCTTTAGCTATACTTTTAGCATTTACTTCTTCTCCATAATTAAATAATATATCAACTAATTTTTCTAATGGATATTCATTAACTACTTCATAAGCACTTAATTTTTGTCTTCTATCCATTCTCATATCTAATTTAGCATCATTGTGGTAACTAAATCCGCGTGATGCTTCATCAAGTTGAGGACTGCTAACACCTAAGTCAAATAGTATTCCATCTACTTTGGTATCAATACAATTTTTGATATTTTTAAAGTTTGTATCAAAGATTTTAAAATTTTTACTAATACTTTTTAGTTTCTCAGTACTAGCTAAAACTGCATTCTCATCTTGATCAAAGGCGAATAGGAACCCCTCAGTTTCTAATCTCTTTAAAATTTCCCCTGAGTGACCAGCATATCCTAATGTACAATCTATATAAGTTCCATCTGGTTTTATATTTAATCCTTCAATACTTTCTTCTAGTAATACACTTTTATGCATCATAGCCTCCTTGAAATAAATTTTCAGCTATTTCACTAAAGTTATCAATATTTTTGTTTAAGAAAGCATCAAATTCCTCACTTGACCATATTTCAAGTCGCTCATTAACGCCAATGATAACACAATCTTTTGTTAGATTGGCGTATGTGATGAGCGGTGAGGTAATATTGATTCGACCCTGTTTATCGAATCTAGAGACAGTAGCGCCGCTTAAGAAAAATCTTGAAAAATCTCTAGCGTCTTTTTTAGTAAATGGTAAAGTTCCGAGTTTGTTAACTATTTTTTCCCATTCCTCTTTGGAATAGACAAATAAGCATTTATCTAATCCTCTAGTAATAACAAATTCTTCTCCTAATTCCTCTCTTAATCTAGCAGGAATTATAAGTCTTCCTTTGTCATCAATGGAATGGTGATATTCGCCCATTAGCATAACTATCCCCCACTTTCTCCCATTTTGTTCCACTATCTACCACTATTTTACTAAATATATATTTTTTTGTAAAGATTCTTTAAATCTTTTTTTTAACTTTTTTTACACCTTTACATTTGTTTACAAAAAAATAATCATTTTTTAAATGACTATCTTTTTAATCTTTGTGTTCTTTCTTCAAATAATTCTTCCATTATTAAACCTTCTTTTATTTTTCCTAAAGCCCGATTAATGGTTTTTGATACATAAGAAATTGATCTACCATATATTTCTGCAATTTCATATTGTTTATAAATTTTTCCATTGAAGCCAAAATTAAGTTCAATCATTTGTCTTTCAATATCATTTAGTTTATTGATTTCTTCTCTAATTTTATAGTTAAGTTCATTATCAATTAATTTTTCTTCAATACCTATGGAATTTTCTATTTCTAATCTTTCACATTTTTCTAATAGTTCCTTATATCTCTTAATTTTTTTGAATTCTGCAAATGTTTCATTTCTTATACATCTATAAGCATAGGAATGAAATTGAGTACTAGAATTAGTATCATAGGTATCAATTGCCCTTATCAAAGCTATTACGCATCTAGAGAATAAGTCTTCTTTTTCATAACTAATGTCTTTATATCTTCTTAAATAATCAGCAATTATTCTTAAATTGTGAACAATTAACTTACTTCTAGATTTTTCATCCATATTACTTATCAGTTCCAATTGTTCACTATAAGATAAAGATTTAGGCAAACTATCTAATAATTTAAAACTGTTTTCCATTTTAATCACCCCAAAATTTACTTACTATAATATCATGAATTTTATTTAAGAACAAGAAAAAAGTATCACTCGGATACTTAATCTTTTAGTAAACTAAACCCTTTACTATATATTTCTAATAATTCTTCATCAGTAGTTTCTTCATCGTGTATAAAATGGCTAAATAGAATTTTACCATTTTTAACAAAGAGTACCATTGGAGTTATTATTCTTTTGTAATTTGTTTCAATTATATTATCTTCATCATCAAATAAATAATATGTTTCACTATAAGCACCTAATCTATCTAATAAATCGTTATAATCTTGACTGGGTTTTTGTTTTATTATTGCTTCATTTTCATCATTTAAAGTCAGAACAATTTCTTCTTTTTTAACATTGCATACATAGATATTTTCTTTTAGTTCTTTATTATATAATAAATCAATAAATCTATTAGTATTTTTTTTATCATTTACAAATACAATTATTCCAGTTTTATCTTTCATTATTTCTAATGTTTCATTTATTGTTAAGTAATCAAATATTTTATCACTTGTATCTGTATAGGATATTAAAGTATTGTTTCTATCTTGCATACATTCTTGATATGTTAAAAAAATTAAAAAGGAAGCTAATAACAATAATAGGCTTCCTTTTACTAAATTACTTTTTAATTTTGTTTTCAAAAACTTATGCGTTTTTGATTTGACCCATAACTTCATCAGCGAAATTTTCACTTCTTTTTTCCATACCTTCGCCTACTTCAAAACGAATCATTTTAGATACGCTTGAATTATTTTTATTTAAGTAAGCTTCAACAGTCAAGTCAGAATCTTTTACAAAAGTTTGTTCAACTAAACAAATTTCAGCATAAAATTTATTTAGTCTTCCCATTATTATTTTATCAACAAATTCAGGTTTAGCACCTTCAGTTAATGCTTGTTCAGTAAGTACTCCTCTTTCATGTTCAGTAACACTTTCAGGAACTTCTTCACGATTAACATAATTTGGTCTCATTGCTGCACTTTGCATTGCAACATCTTTAGCAACATTTTCATCATTACCTTTAACAACTACTAGTGATGCGATTCTTCCACCCATATGGATGTATGTTCCAAATACTTCATCATCATTTTTAGTTACTAATTCAAATCTTCTTAAACTTAATTTTTCTCCTATTGTTGCTGTTTCATTAATGATTAAATCATTTACTGTTCCATTTTCTAATGGTAGATTTAATGCTTCTTCTAAAGTTGATACTTCACTATTTAAGATAGCATTTCCTATTGTGTCAACCATATCAGTAAATTCTTTATTTTTTGCAACAAAGTCAGTTTCAGCATTTACTTCAATGACGCATGCTTTGTTACCATTAACGTAAATATTAGCTAAGCCTTCAGCTGCAATTCTATCAGCTTTCTTAGCAGCTTTACTAATACCTTTTTCTCTTAAATAATCTATAGCTTTGTCAATATCTCCGTTAGTTTCACTTAGAGCTTTTTTACAATCAAGCATTCCAGCACCAGTCATATCACGTAGACGTTTAACATCACTTGCTTTTATATCCATAATTATTCTCCTTTATTTTTTTAATGCTTTTAGTAATTCATCTTTTTTCATTGAACTATAACCTTTGATACCTTTTTCTTTAGCTATTGCTTTTAAATCAGCTAATTTCATATCTTCTAAATTAGTATCTTCTTCAGGTTCAGCAGGAACTTCTATAGTTTCTACTTCTTTTTCAATTACTTTAACTTCTTCTTTAGTATCTTTTGATTTCTTTGGTTTAACAAATTCTTCTTCAGTTACGTAGTCATCAAGTGGTAATCCATTACCTTCACATACTGCATTAGCAAGTACACCTAATACTACTTTAACTGCTCTAACAGCATCATCATTACCTGGAATTACATAATCAACATCATCAGGATCACTATTTGTATCAACGATACCAAATACAGGAATTCCTAATTTTCTTGCTTCTCTAATTGCATTGATTTCAATTCTAGGATCTGTAATAATTAAAGCTTGAGGTAATTTTTTCATTTCTCTAATTCCACCAAGAATACTATTTAATTTATTATATTCTTTTTGTAATTTAGCTACTTCTTTCTTAGGTAGTAATTCAAATTTACCTTCGCTTTCTAATTTTTCAATTTCAGCTAATCTATTGATTCTTTCT
The DNA here is from genome assembly GCA_945928335.1 of uncultured Bacillota bacterium. GTDB lineage: Bacteria > Bacillota_I > Bacilli_A > RF39 > UBA660 > CAKOLN01. Next base: position 372 of record CAMENK010000022.1, on the reverse strand, counting down.
TTGATAGTTTTGAAGTTTGTTAATGTTCCTCCTAACCATCTTTCAGTTACATAGTAACCTCCACATCTAATAGCTTCTTCCTTACTAGCTTCTTGAGCTTGTTTTTTAGTTCCAACGAATAATGCTTTTCCACCATCTTTGCAGACTTCATACAAAGCAGCATAAGCTTCTTCTAATTTTTGAACTGTTTTTTCAAGATCTATGATATAAATATCATCTCTTGATGTAAAGATGTACTCTTTCATTTTAGGGTTCCATCTTTTAGTTTGATGTCCAAAATGAACACCAGCTTCTAATAAATAACTTTTAGACACTACTGCCATAATTTTCACTCTTCCTTTCGTTAATTCTTCCCTTTAATTCTAAACATTT
>CAMENK010000021.1 GCA_945928335.1 uncultured Bacillota bacterium | reverse complement strand
TAAATGGTACTAAATTAGTTCCAGACATATATACATCCCTAGATGTTACTAATTCAAACAATAATAATATATAAGTTATAAATAATAATAAAATTAATTCTTCATGTAATATTAACTTTTTACTACTATTCTTTATATAAAAATATCTCATTATTATAATAACTACTAAAAAAATAGTTAGTGTAGGCCAAACAGATTTTAATAATTCAAAAAATGTAGATTTAACCATAATAATTCTCCTTAATTTACTACTTCCGGTGTTACTTCTCTATATTCTCCAATATTTTCATAAACTTTATAAAATATCTCTATTTCTATTTTACTACTATACTTATTAATTTTCAAAACTTTTTTATCTATTATATACTCATCACTACTTAACTTTTCATTTATTACTCTTTCACTCCTCTTTAAAGCCTCTTCATAAGCTTCTTCATAAGTCACAGTATGTGTCACATATTCGTAAAGTTCTTTCTCTTCTTTTACAACTTTAAAAAATAAATAAGGTTTATCTAATAAAACTTTAGTTGTAACTATTTCATTCTTAGTATCATATTTACCCATTAAAGTAAACTTTTTACCAAATATATCTAAATATATATGATTAACTATTTCTCCAGTCTTAACATAATCTATATGTTTATAAGGTACTGTTGTATTAACAGTATACCATACTTCACCATACACTTCACCTTTAGCATCAACCCTATCTACCACTTCTTCATTCTTAATAATATCTCCAGTAATTATAATATCTCCCTTTTTTACTAATTCATTTACTTCCTTTATACTAGTACCATTCTTATTTATTAAATATAAAATTAAAGCATCTTTTTTAGCTACTAAATCCCTCTTAGAAGTTTCAATCTTTTCTTCATTTATTACTCTTTCAGTTAAATTAACTATATATTTAGTACCAACTCTTTCTATTTCTAACCATTCAATAGTATCTTTATTCTCTTCAAGTATTTTCTTTTTAATAATCTCTAATTCATCATAACTTTTCATAAACTTATTTTTTTCTATACCATTTTCTTCTAAATATAGATTTATTATTCTTTTTAACTCATTATTATTAGTTACTATCTCTATATCAAATATAACATTAGATAATAAGAGTAATATTCCATAAGTTATAATAAAACTTATAAGTATAATATAATGCTTTTTTATAAAAGATATTATTCCATCTAAACCTAATCTTTTTTCTAACTTTATATTTGTAAAATATTTTTTTAAATTTTTATAATCTTCATAATTAACTTTAAAATAAACTTTATTATCTTTTATATTTAATTCACTATAATAAATGTCTAATCTTAATAATACTTTTATTATATTTAAATATTCTTCATCAGTAATAGAAACAAGTACTAATTTATTATTCATTTATTACCACACTTTCTATCTTTCCATTTATCAAAAATTCTTTTTTATCCATTTTCTTTAAAATCATATTTTTTCCATTAACTTTAAATAATTTATTATCTATCTTAAATATAATCATATTAGTATTTATATCAATTAAACTCTTATAGTTTAATACATGTAATCCATACTTTAAAAATGTTACTCTATATTCTTCATTCTTAAGATAAGTACTTATATTATTTAACATATATGTCACCACTTAATTATATGTTTTATCAAATTAAAAAAGTCATAAACTATATATCTTTATATTGCTATAAATTTGCAAAATAAATAGTTTTATGATATTATGTATTTAGCAAGAAAACTTGCATAAAATAAAAAAGGGAACATTCAGTCTTCACTTGTTGAATGTCTACCCTAATTTAATTTGGTTAGACATTTAATTCTTATGAATTAAGTGTCATTTTTTTATTACTACTATCATAATGATTAGGAGAAATAAAATGATAGCAATGAACTTTAGAACTTTTAATATAAAAGTCTTAGTTTTCATTTTATCAAACCTCCTCTCTATAAAAGATTTGGTAGACACTCAACTACTGATATTCCCTAGAAAAAGTATATAGTAACTTAAGTGAATTTTCAATAGATTATACAAAAAGTCATAAACTACTTTTGTTCATGACTTGCTCTTAATTGTCCACATGCACCTTTTATATCTTTTCCCATTTCTCTTCTCATTTGAACATTTATTCCGTTTTTAACCAAAGTATCAAAAAACTTACTTATAGTTTCTTTACTACTTCTTACAAAGTTACTACTAGTACTATTATAAGGAATTAAATTAATATACACTAATTTTCCTTTAAATAAATTAGCTAATTCTAAAGCATTTTTAGTACTATCATTTATACCTTCTAATAATATATATTCTATAGTTACCTTTCTATTAGTTTTCTCTATATAATAATCAATAGCTTTAATAACTTCTTCTATAGGATAAGCATGATTAATTGGCATAAGTTTATTTCTAGTTTCATTATTAGATGCGTGCAAACTTATAGCTAGATTTACTTGTCCTTCCAAATCTGCAAATTCCTTTATTTTAGGAACTAAACCACATGTACTTACAGTTATTTTTCTTGAACCTAAATTAATTCCTCTAGGGCATGTTAATATTTTTATAGCATTTATAATATTATCATAATTATCAAAAGGTTCTCCTATACCCATAAATACTATATTACTTATTCTTAAATTCTCTTTTTCTTCTATAGTTAACACTTGAAGTACAATTTCACTTACTGTTAAATTTCTAACTTTTTTTAATTTACCACTCTCACAAAAAGCACAATTCATATTACATCCAATTTGAGTACTTATACATAAACTATTTCCATAATCATGTTTCATAAGAACACATTCTACAAAACTATCAGTTACTTCAAGTAAATATTTATTAGTATCATTAGACTTTAATTCTTCAACTATATTAAGATATTTTAAAGTATAGTTATCATTTAAAAACTTCTTTAATTCTTTACTAATATTTGTTATATCATCAAATGATTTTACACGTTTTTTATAAATACCTTCATAAACTTGAGTAGCATTAAACTTTTTAAAACCATTTAAAACTAATATATTTTCTAAATCTTCTAAAGTTAAATCAAATATACTCATTCTAACACAGCCTTTATTCTTCTAACCCCAGCACTAGAAGCCTCTTCTTTCTTTATTTTAAATGTTCCTAGTTCACTAGTATTTTTAACATGAGGTCCTCCACAAAGTTCATGAGAAATATTACCAATTGAATATACAGTTACTATATCAGGGTATTTTTCTATAAACATACATTCTGCTCCACTTTTTAAAGCATCCTCTTTAGGCATTTCTTTAACAGTTACATCTATTCCTTCTTTTATCCATTTATTAACTAAATCTTCTACCTTAGTTTTTTCTTCATCACTTAATTTATGATCACAAGAAAAATCAAATCTCATTCTTTCGCTAGTAATATTACTTCCCTTTTGATGAACATCAGGTCCAACTACTTCTTTTAATGCAGCATTAAGTAAATGAGTAGCAGTATGATATTTTGTTTCAACTAAACCATTTCCTGATAAACCACCTTTAAATTTACCAGCACTGGCAGTTCTAGATAATTCTTGATGTGCTTTAAATTTTTCTTTAAATCCTTCTTCATCAACTTCTAAACCTTTTTCTTTACCAAGTTCAACTGTTAATTCAATAGGAAACCCATATGTATCATATAACCTAAAAGCAAAATTTTTATCTATAATACTTCCTTCAATACTATTTACTATTTTTTCAAACTCTCTTAATCCTTTTTCTAAAGTTCTATTAAATTTTATTTTTTCATTAGTTAAAACATCTAATACAACATCTTTATTTTTTTCTAATTCACTATAATATTTTTTATATTCATTTATAATACATAATGCAATTTTTCTTTCCCAATCAGAATTTATATCTATACCAAGATTTTTAGCATGTCTAATACTTCTTCTAATCAAACGTCTTAATATATAACCTTGATCTGTATTAGAAGGCTTAATTCCTGACTCATCAGCACTTATAAATACACTAGTTCTTATATGATCTGCAATTATTCTTATACTTTTCTCATTACCTTCATAAGGTTTACCACTTACTTCACATATAGTATTTATTATATTTTTCCACACACTAGTTTTATAATTATCTCTAGTTCCTTCTAAAACAGCAACTACCCTTTCATAACCCATTCCTGTATCTACATTCTTTTTAGGAAGAGGTGTAAAAGTTCCATCTTCATTATGATTATATTCCATAAAAACATTATTCCATATTTCTACCCAATTTTCATCTTTTGGATCAAAAACCTTAGGTGGATTATCTCCTCTGTAATAGAAAATTTCAGTATCACTTCCACAAGGTCCAGTAGCTTCCATATTAGGCCACCAGTTATCATCTTCTCCCATTAAAGCAATTCTTTCTTTAGGTATTCCATGACTCATCCAAGCTTCTATAGATTCATCATCTCTTTTAACCATATCATTTCCTTTAAATACAGTTACAGCTAATTTATCTACAGGAATTTTTAATATACTTGTTAAAAACTCAAAACTATATCCTATACTTTCTTTCTTAAAATAGTCACCTAAACTCCAGTTACCTAACATTTCAAAGAATGTATGATGAGTTTCATCCCCAACACTATCTAAATCATTAGTTCTTATACATTTTTGATAGTCTACTAATCTAGTTCCATATGGATGTATTTGTCCAGTTAAATAAGGTATTAAAGGTTGCATTCCAGCTGTATTAAATAAAACTGATGGATCATTCTCAGGCACTACTGGGGCACTAGGAATTTGTTTATGTCCTTTACTTACAAAATAATTTATATATAAATCCTTTAAATTCACTATTCTTCACTCCTTAATTCATTAAAAATATTATTAACTTTATCTTCTAATTCAGATAATCCTTCATCATTTATAATTTCATAATCAAATTTATTATAATTATCAAGCATTATCTCAGTATAATGACTCTTTTGTACAGAAGATAAACCATTATCAAAATTTGGTCTCTTAACATTAATACTAGTAACATTATTAAATTGATTCTTTATCATATCAATTTCTATATCTATTCTAGCATCACTTATAATTATTACATCAAAGAAATAACTATAAACCTTTATATCTCCAATCATTCTCTTTATAAAAAATTCTTTATCTATTTTATTTCTTATTATTTCAGTACCTAATTCTTGTAATAATTCTCTTGGCTTAGTTTCATCACTTCCATCCCAATTACTTATTCTTTTAGCATATTCTTTAATATAAGTACTATATTGTAAATTTATTACTTTTTTACCAATATCTTCATAGTTACTCTTTAAGTAAGACATAACTGTATCCTTACCATTTCTAGCTTTACCACTTATAATTATTATTTTTGCATCTTTATTTCTTAATTCCATTTTTACCTCCTTTAAAGAAAAAAACCACATCTTCTCAAGGAACGAGAAAGACGCGGTACCATCCTTTATTTACTTAATTTATTTAACGGCTTTTAACCGGGAATTATTATTCCACTAAAAGAAGAGCTTCAAGTAATAATCTAACTCTTTTACACCAACCAAGAGTTCTCTACTTAGATTGTTTTACTTTACTAATTTCTTTCTTAACGCTTTTATCTTTATTGTATCCAAAGAAATCAAATTTTTCATCTAAAAATACATATATTACTTTTAACACAGCCACTATTGGTGTTGCTAAAATCATACCCATTATACCAAAGAAATGTCCAAATATCAATAAAGAGATTACAATTGTAACTGGATGTAAATCCATTTTTCTTCCCATTATAATAGGATGTAAGAAATTTCCTTCAATACACTGAGCAGCTACTATAAACACTAACACCAAAGTTCCTGTAACTGGGCTTTGAGTAAATGCTACTAAAACAGCTGGAATACCACCTATATAAGGTCCAATATAAGGTATAATATTAGTAACAACTCCAAAAACTGCAAACAATACTGGAGCATTTAACCCAATTATTGAAAATCCAATTATATAAATAACCAATAAAATTAAAGAATCTATAAAAGTTCCATTAACAAAACCAAATAATACATCACTAATATTAGATGTAAGTTTTTCTACATCACTTTGAAATTTCTTTGGAATCATACTAATTAAAAATTTATTAACATTATTAAAGTTTAATAATAAATAAAATCCAATTACAAATCCAACTAATAAATTACCAACACCACTTACAAAACCCTGAACAATACTAACTAATTTTTCAGGAAGACCAGTAGTTATACTTGAAGCAAACTTTTCAATAAAGTTTATAAATTCTCCTCTTACAGAAGTCATATCTATATTAGTTAAATTGGAAAGTTTTACAAATATATTATCTACTGCCTCTTTAGCTTGTGTTAATAATGATGGTGCCATCTTAGCCATTTCGTTCAATTGGTCTATTAATGATGGAATAATTGCCAAACAAAACAAATATATCAAAACTATCAACATTAAATAAACTAACGCAGTTGCCCATCCTCTTCTCATACCTTTATCAGATAATTTATTTACAATTGGATTTAAAAGCCAAGCAATTATAAGGCCCAAAAAGAATGGACTTATTACAGATAAAATTGTAAATAATATAGGAAATATATTTAAAGTTTTACATATTAAAACAATTCCCATAATAATTATAAATACCATTACTACATAAAATAACTTTAATATTTTACTTCCTGTTTTAACTATTTCATTAACACCTTCTACATCAACTTTATCTTTTTTATTATTCATATGTGTCACCTTTATTTATATTTTATCATGTTACTATAATTATTCAAGCAATTATTACATTTGGTTTACAAAAATAAACTCTAATTTACTAGAGTTTACATATTTTCCATATCTTGTATAGTTTTCATTACTTCTTTTTTACTTTTTTTCATAGCTCTCTTTATATCTTTTCCATATTTAGATAAAGCATATCCAACACCAATACCACCTGCCATAAAAGCCATGTTTTTCATAATTTTCATAATAAACACTCTCCTTCAGTTTTTATTATGAACAAATATTATTCTTTTATACTAAGAATTCTTTTTAAAGAAGTATTTCTATTTTCACTATACTCAGTTTTTATAGCATAATTTAAACTATCTAAACTTCCTATTATAATTAAACTTTTTTTAGCTCTAGTAACAGCAGTATAAATTAACTTATTATAAAGCATTCTCTTCATATTAGAAGGAATTACCACCACTACATTATCATATTCACTACCCTGACTTTTATGAACACTTATTGCATAAGCTAAAGTAAATTCATCAAATTTACCTTTTTTATAAGTTACAACATTACCATTATAATCTATTTCTATTATAGGACTTTTACCATTTATAATTCTCCTAATATATCCAGTATCGCCATTAAATATATTACTATCTACATCATTAACTAGTTGTATTACTTTATCTCCTTCTCTATAAATAGTATCTCTTATAATAATTTCTTTCTTCATAATACTTTCTTTATTAAATATAGATTGCATTAAAATATTTATATTATCAATTCCATTTTCACCTTTATACATAGGTATCAATACTTGAAAATCATCTATATTCATATTCTTATCTTTAGCTTTTTCAAATATCTTTTTCAAATAATCTTTTATATGTATATCTGGTACTGAAAAAAATTTAAAATCATCAAAATTATTTGGTAATTCATCAAACTTTTTTCTATCTTTTATATCTAAAGCAAGTGGAATTATATATGATTCTTTCTTTGTTCTATAAATATCACTTAAATATATCTTAGATATATCATTAACACACAACAAATCAGCCAATATATTACCAGGTTGTATACTAGGTAATTGATTAGCATCACCTACTAATATAAGCTTCACTTTACTAGTAAGACCATCTAATAAACTATTAAACAAAAATATATCAACCATACTAAATTCATCTATTATAACTAATCTAGTATCAACTGGATTAAATCTATTAACACTAAATTCTTTAGTTTCTTTATTCCATTTTAAAAATTTATGAATAGTACTTGCTTTTCTATGAACACTTTCGGTAATTCTTTTACTTGCTTTACCAGTAGGTGCAAGTAAAGTTATATCTTTTAATTCTATATCTCCACATAATCTTTCATATATATCTACTACTGCTTTAATAATAGTAGTTTTACCTGTACCAGGACCCCCTGTTATTATAAATAAATTATTTAAAAGACTACCTTTAATAGCTTCTCTTTGAGAATTATTAAATATAATATTATTTTCTTTTTGGTACCTTTCTATTTCTTTATTTATGTCTTCTATATCAAAAGTATTTTTTATCTTATTAAGATAATTTATAGTATTAGCTATTTCTACTTCAGTTTCATAAAACATATTAAGAGTTATAAATTCATCTATTTCTACTACATCTTTAGTAGTTATAAGATCATTTAATCTATTTAAAAAAGCTTTACTATCTAAATTACTACTAAAAAATTTATTTATCTCTAAATATAAATTTTCTCTAGTAACTAATGTATCCCCTGAAGCATAACATATATTTTTAATACAATACTTTATAAGAGCATCAATTCTTACATCTTCAAATTCATTATGTGTATTTAAAAATACTTTATCTAACTTCAAAAAATTTATATCAGTTTCTAAAACATATATATTATTTTCTATAATATCGAAACATCTATTTTTATACTTATTTACTATTCTTAAACATTCTTCTGTAGTAAATCCTAATTTATTGAATTCTATTATAAGTTCTTGATCTTTATCATATTCAAGTATTTTTTTAGTTAATTCTCTTGCTTTCTTTTCATTCATACCTTTAATTCTAGATAATGAAGGATTACTATTCTTTATTTCATTTATTGTTTCTTCCTTAAAAGTATCTACTATTGCTTTAGCAGTTTTAGGCCCAATGCCTTTAAAAATCCCACTTGATAAATACATTACTATTCCATCTATATCACTAGGTATTACTGACTCATACTTAGTTACATTAAACTGAGTTCCAAATCTTGGATGATGAGTTATATATCCTGTAAAAATATATATTATTTCATTATTTAATGGCATAAAATTTCCAGTAAATGTCATTGTTTTATTAAGATATTCTTTTAATTCAGAAGAACATTCTTTAACCTTAAAAAGTCCTACTTTATATCCTGTAGAACTTTCATATAACATTTTTACTACATTTCCTTTTATATAATCATTTTCTTTCATGACTTAACTATAACATTTTTTCTTATAAATATAAAGCAAACAATAAATTTTTTTCACAAAAAAACCCGACTAACGGGGTTAATTTTTTAATGGCGGAGACAGAGAGATTTGAACTCTCGCGCCGGTTTCCCGACCTACGCCCTTAGCAGGGGCGCCTCTTCGGCCTCTTGAGTATTTCCTCAACCGTCTGCCAAA
>CAMENK010000020.1 GCA_945928335.1 uncultured Bacillota bacterium | reverse complement strand
TTCAGAAAATTTTGAAGTTTTATTTATAGAAGGATTATTATTAACTTATTTGCCTTTCGAAGATATAAAAGAAAGATTAAAATTATATACATATAAAATAGATAATTGGGCTATTACTGATATGGTTTCTAATAGTTTAAAAATAAATGATAAAAATAAAAAAGAATATTTTAAATTTATTAAAACTTTCATAAATGATAAATATGAGTTTACTAAAAGATTTGGAATAGTGACTTTACTTAGTCATTTTGTTCTAGAAGATTATTTAGATTATATATTTAAAATTATTAAGAATAATAATTCAAATGACTATTATGTTAATATGGCTTATGCTTGGTTATTATGTGAATGCTTTATTAAATTTAGAGATAAGACTTTAATATTTATTGAAGAAAATGAATTAAATACTTTTGTATTAAGAAAAGGTATTTCTAAAATAAATGATTCTTATAGGGTGTCTATAGAAGATAAAATGTATTTAAAGAAGTTGTTGAAGAGTAAAGTTCAATAACTTCTTTTATTAAATATTGAGAAATTGCTAATATTTGGTTATAATATAGATATAAAGGAGAATAAAAGAATGGTTAAAAGAAAATTGAATATTAAGAAGTTGGGGATTTTTGTAGGTATTATAGTTTTAATTATAATTTTAAGTATTGTTGGAATTAAAAAGTTAGTAGACGAAGCTAAACTAAAGCAAACTACTGAATATAAACTTGGTGAAGTTGGTTATAGTACAAATGAAATTAAAGTTCTTTTAGAAAAATTTGATGATAATCAAGTTAATGATTTATTAAATTCGAAATATAAAAGTAATTTAACTAAGTTTATTGGAGAAAGATATTTTATGTATGAGAATATGGATAAATATTTAGATTATTATAGTAAGAATAGTGGTGTAAGTCCTACAAAAATTGTTGCAATTGTAAATACTAATGCGGATACTGGATGGTATAGTAAAATAAGTGAAACAGATACTTCTATGGGAGAAAAAATGCTTGTTAATAAGTTTAATGGTTTAGGTAGTGATTATGTACCTGGTGATTTAAAATTAGTATCTAGTTCTTATGCTTATTCAGGTAAATATGTTAGTGAAGTCATTTATGATGATTTAATTAATATGCTTAGTGATGCTAGAGAAGATGGTTATACTTTAGTTGTTAGTCAAGGATATAGGAGTTATGAGGATCAAGAGGAGGCATATAGTGAAATTGAAGATTCTAGTGGGCAAGATGAAGCTGATAGATTAGCTGCTAGAGCTGGACATTCAGAATATCAAACTGGTCTAAGTGTTGTAATAAAACCATATAATAGAGAAGTAGAAGAGGGAGAAGAAAGTGAAGAAAATACGTGGCTTTTAGCAAACTCTTATAGATATGGTTTTATATTAAGATATCCTGAAGGTACTAGTGATATAACTGGATTTGAAACAGATAGTTGGAGATTTAGATATGTTGGGGTTGATGTCGCTAGAAGGATACATGAGGAAGGTATCACATTTGATGAATATTATGCTTATTATTTAAATAAGTAAGGGGGAATTTATGAATAATAAAGTAGTAGTTCTAGGTGGTGGAACTGGACTTTCAGTTCTTCTTTCTGGATTAAAAAAATTTCCATTAGATATAACAGCAATAGTAAGTGTATCTGATAATGGAAGTTCAACTGGGAAATTAAGAGAAGAATTTAATACACCAGCTGTTGGAGACATAAGAAGAGTACTTATTTCTCTTTCTGAAACTGAACCTTTAGTAGAAAAGTTATTTAACTATAGGTTTAAAACTACAAGTGATTTAAATGGTCATACTGTTGGAAATTTAATTTTAACAGCAACTAAGGAGATAACAGGTAATTTAAGCGACGGTATTGAAGCTTTATCTAAAGTTTTTAATCTAAAAGGAAAGGTAGTTCCTTTAACAGAAGATAATGTTACTTTAATGGCCTTGATGGAGGATGGAACAACTGTTAAAGGAGAAACTCAAATTACTTCATCTGGTAAGAAAATAAAAAAAGTATTTTATGAAAATACTCCAGTTATTACACCATTAGCAATAAAAGCAATAAAGGAAGCGGATATTATTTTGTTAAGTATGGGTAGTATTTATACTAGTATTATTCCTAATTTAATAAATGAAGATGTTATAAATGCAATAGATAAATCTAAAGGTAAGATAATGTATGCATGCAATATGATGACACAACCGGGAGAAACTGATTCGTTTAGTGTAAGTGATCATGTTAATTTACTAAATAGTTATTTAGGTAAAAGAAAGATTGATAAAGTTCTTGTAAATAATAAACTTATTGATAAGAAAATTCTTGATAAGTATCAAAATGAAGAACAAAAAGATTTAGTAAAAATAGATTATTATAATTTAAAAAATGTTTCTTTAATTGAAGATAATTATTTTATAGTAGAAGACAATAAGATTAGACATGATGCTTTAAAATTAGCTTTTAGTATTTTTACTGAGATATTTAAATAGTACATTTTATTATTAAAACATTAAAATTAACATCTTATTCTTAAGATGTTTTTTGTTTAAAATAAAAAACACACATAAATGTGTGTAATAAACTCAATGGTGGAGAATGTGGGACTTGAACCCGCGACCCCCTGCGTGCAAGGCAGGTGCTCTAGCCAACTGAGCTAATTCCCCATCGGTAGGCACTTGATTTAATCAAGCATAGAAAGTGTACCATAAAATTTGGACTTAAGTCAATAGTATTTTGTTATTTTATTGAAAAAATTATCTTTTCATAGTACAATTTAATTAAGTTGGGAGAATAATTATGAATAAAGACAATTTTATGGTAAGTATAGATGATTTTGGAAATATGACTATACCTCAAGAATTAAAATCAAGATTAAAACCTAATATGATTTTGACCTTTTTTGGTAATAATACTTTAATAGTTTTGACACCAGATAAGTTAGAAAGTATAGGTATGAATTTACCTAAAAAAGAAAGAATAAATCTTTTAAGATCTTTAAAAGCAAATTCTACACCTTTTGTTATTAATAATAATAGTCAAGTAAATATTCCTGATTATATATTAGAAAAAATATCATTTAAAAATGGAACTGTTGTATTTAATCAAGAAGGTAATTTTAAAATTGTGGGTATTGTAGATGAAATGGAAGTAAAACATGGAAAATAAGTTTAGAAATGAATTATTAACTAATAATATTGAGTTTAATAAAAAGTTTAAAGATTTATTTGAAAAAGGTGAGATTAGAGAATTTAATGAATCTTTAAATAAGTTTATACTAAGAGATAGATCATCTATTTGGATAAATAATGAACCTTTTGCCTTTAAAGATTTGTTTCATCTTAATTTAAATGAAGGTAGATGTAAAAGATGTGTAGTTGAATTTGTTTTACTTTTAGATAAATTTGGAATTTATAGTGAAGCTATTGAATGCATAAATGAGTATTTTAAAGGAACTACTGGTTCTAGTTATGGTGGACATTGGTATTTAGATGTATATTATAATAATGAAGTTTATTCAATAGATACTTCATTAGTAATAGTTGGTAAGATAGGTTCTTTTCAGAAATTAGGACATAAAGTAGTTAGAAAATTGGATATAGATACTATATTTAAAGAGGATAATGATTTAATTGATTATTATGAAAATATGAACTTAAATAAGTCTAATTTATAATATCTGTTTTAATTAAATTTTTAAAATATATTCTTATATTATTTATGAGAATATATTTTTCTATTGTATTTATATTTTGAATATTTCCTGTTGTTGTTTTTGATTCACCTTTATTAAAATATTTTATTTTTAAAGTCTTATTATTTTTTAATGCTTCATTTAAATCATTATTTATTTCTATTATTCTATCTTCCATAATAATTGGTTTTTGAGCTAAATTTCTTGTCTTTATTATTTCATTGATGTCTTTGTTATTTAGTAGTGTATTAAATGGCTTCCATTTGATCATTCCTCTCATAATATCACCTTTATTTGCTATGACCACCTAATGTATTATTCCTTTTCTTTATTGTGCTATATTCATATAGACTAGATGCTTTAAGAAGTGCATTTTCACCAAATTTATTTGCTATTTCATCCATTACTTTTGTTATGTTATCGTCTTTATTGTTTTCTTCTTCAGTTTCAAATAAATTTAGTTGTTTATAATTATTATTTTCAATTTTACCAACGGATATACTAACTTTTCTTATTGGTAAATCTTCTATATAATTATCAAATATATTCATACATATTTCATATATTTTTTCTTCATTGTCTGTAGGATTATTAATTTTTTTTGAATGATAAAATCCTCCACCTATATTTCTTGAATATCCTATTCCAAAACTAATTACACTACAAACTTTTTTATTTGTTCTTAATCTTTTTGCAATTTTACTAACCATTTCTTTAATTATTAAGGGAACATTTAATATTGTGTAGTCTTTATATAGTATTTGACTTAAACCATAACTTTTGTTTTTAGTTTCATAGTTTTGACTTTTTATACTACTATAATCTATTCCATTCGCGTGTTCATATAATTCTTCACCTAATATTCCAAATCTTTTTTTATAAAAACTTTTTGGATACTTATTTATATCTCCAACTTTTTTTATTCCAAGATCATTTAATTTTTTCATTGTTTTATTTCCAATTCCCCACATTTTATTTAAAGGTTCAATATTCCATAGTTTAGTTTTTATATCTTCATAGGTCCATTTTGCAATAAAATCAGGAGAATTTTTACTATCTATATCTAATGCAACTTTGGCTAGCAATAAATTTGGGCCAATTCCACATGTTGATGTTAATCCTGTTCTTTTGTTTATTTCATTCATGATGGTTTTAGCTAAAGTAATATCATCCATTTTGTAAAGTTTTAAATAATCTGTTACATCTAAAAATGATTCATCAATTGAATATACATGCATATCTTCTTTACTGACAAAGTCTAAAAAAATGTTAATAATTTCTTTACTTTTTTTAATATATAAACTCATTCTAGGTTTAGCAGTTATATATTTAATGTTTTTAGGTATTTCAAAAACTCTTCCTCGGCTTGGAACACCTAGGGTTTTCATATATGGAGTTACAGCTAATGTAATAGCGCCTCCACCACGGTCTGGGTCAGCTACTATTAATGGGGTAGTAAAAGAATCTAGATTTCTATCTACACATTCTACTGATGCAAAAAAACTTTTTATATCAATACATAATATATTTCTTTCTTCCATAAAAACACCACCTTTTGTTCGATATAATATTATCATATTTTTGTTTGTGTAGTCAATTGTATTGTGATGGTAATTTTTAGAAAAATATTATAGTTTAAAGTTCTTTTCTTTTTTATTTGTGAATAAATTTTATTAGGGTGGTTATATGAAAGGGTTACCTAGAGTATTTAGAAATTCTAATACTGGTGTTGTAAAAAATAATTTAGAATATTATTATTCTAAAGATGAGACTTTAAATACTAATTTAGAGTTGGATAATGATAGTATGAGACCTATTATAATTAAGAAAAAAATAAATGATATGTTTAATAGTAATTCTTTTGTTTATAAAGTTAATGCTATTGTAACTACTAGTGAAGGTGATAAGGAATGTGTTTTAATAGCTAGGAATAAAGATAGTTTGTTAACTATAAATAATGAGAAAATATTTATTAAAGATATTTTAGATATTAGGAAAGTTTAATGTTAAATTTCTTTAACATTTTTTTCTTTTATGATAGAATAATGTTTGTTAAGGAAGTGTTATTATGAATTTACCTAATATGTTAGAAGCAAAGAAAAGAGATAAAAGTGAATTTTGTATATATGATTATGAAGAAATAAAACTTGATGAAAGTTTAGTTGGTAAGAAATATTATGTTAGAACTTATGGTTGTCAGATGAATGAACATGATGGTGAAAGGATTAAGGGAGTTCTAACTGATGAAGGTATGATTGAAACTGATAATTTAGATGAAGCAGATTTAATTATTCTTAATACATGTGCTATTAGAGAAAATGCACATGATAAAGTATTCGGATTTATGGGTCTTATAAAGAAAATGAAAGAAACTAGACCAAATATTCTTATGGGAATTTGTGGTTGTATGGCTCAGGAAGAAAGTGTAGTTAAAGAAATTATGAGTAAGTATAAATATGTGGATTTTATTTTTGGTACTCATAATTTAAATAAGATGATTAAAGTTATAAATGAAAGAATTAGAACTGGTAAACAAAATATTGAAGTTTATAGTGTAACTGGAGATGTAGTTGAAAATATTCCTGAAAAAAGGGATAGTAGTATATCAGCATGGGTTGATATTATATTAGGATGTGATAAGTTTTGTACTTATTGTATAGTACCATATACTAGAGGTAAACAAAGAAGTAGAAAGAAAGAAGACATTATAAATGAAGTATTAAAGTTAAAAGATATGGGTTATAAAGAAATAACTTTATTAGGACAGAATGTTAATGCATATGGGAAAGATTTATATACTGATTACAATTTAGCTAATTTACTTAGAGATGTTAGTAAAACTGGAATAGATAGAATTAGATTTGTTACTAGTCATCCTTGGGATTTCACTGATGAAATGATAGATGCGATTAGTGAATGTGATAATGTTATGCCTTATGTACATTTACCTATTCAATCAGGAAGTAATAGAATTTTAAAATTAATGGGTAGAAGATATACTAAGGAAGAATATTTAGAATTATATAATAAGATTAGAAATAAAATTAAAAATGTAAGTGTGACTACTGATATTATTGTAGGTTTTCCAGGAGAAACAGAAGAAGATTTTGAAGAAACTTTAGATGTAGTTAATACTTGTAAATTTGATGGTGCATTTACTTTTGTATTTAGCCCTAGAGAAAATACTCCAGCTGCATTATTACAAGATAATACTCCAATTGAAGTGAAAAATGAAAGACTTCATAGATTAAATGAAATAGTTAATAACTATAGTAACATGAGAAATCAAGAAACGGTTGGAACAATACAAAAATGTTTAGTTACTGGTAAAAGTGAAAAAGATTCTAATAAATATGCAGGATATACTGAAAATATGAAACTAGTAAATATTGATAGTGATGAAGATATTACTGGTAAGATAGTTAATGTTAAAATAGATGAAGCTAAAAGTTTTAGTTTAAATGGAACTTATATTAAAAATATATAATTAAGCACAATTATTAGGTATTTGTCATATATTAGTAATGGGTGAGGTTATGTATAAAGAAATAGTTACTAAAGCTGTTATTGGAAAGGGTAAAAAAACTTTTAGAAATATATATGAGCTTAGAACTACTGATAAGATAGATACTGTATTAGGGTGTTGGGTTATAAATCATACTATGAGTGGAAGTAATGATAATGGTAGGGTTAGAATAAATGGATCATTTGATGTCAATATTTGGTATAGTTATGATAATAATACTAAAACTAATGTTGAAGCTAGAAAGATAAGTTATACTGAAATAGTTAATGTACATTTAAAAGAAAGTAGTACTTTAACTAATGATAGTGAAATTTTAATAACTAGTTTAAAGAATCCTACTGTTATAGATGTTAGCTCTAAAGATAATTTAATTACTTATGAAATAGAAAAAGAATTGGGTATAGAAATTATAGGAGATGCTAAAGTTAAAATTCAAATAATGGATAGTGATTATGAAGACTATGATATTATAGATGATACTGATGAAGAAATAAGTAAGTATATAGATAATGAAGTTAAAGAAGATTATTTATAGGGTATGTTTTACATACTTTTTTTCTTTTATTTTAATGAATATTATGATATGATTTTTATAGGAAAAAGTATAGGGGAGAAGGAGGAATATGAAAGTAGAATTATTAGGTTCACTTAATTATAGCAAATTGAGTGAAGTATTAAAAAGTGAAGGTATTGATGAAGTAAAGGTAGATACTTTAATAGGAAAAATTAAGTATTTAGAAAAAGAAGCAAGGATTAGAAATGTTTCTTTAGCCGGAAGATTATCTAGATTTCCTGGGGATGTTTTTGAAGTTTTGGGATTAAGTGAAGAAAAAAGTTTAGATAGTAATTTAAAATATATTAATCGTGTTGTAAATATGGGACATGAATCTATAACTGATCATGATTATTGTTTATTTTTATTAAAAGATGTTAGTCCTTTAATTGAACAAACTATTATAGAAGAAAGATTATCTAGTTTTACTATTAAATCTAGAAGAGAGGTTGATTTTAGTAATGCAGGATTTTATACACCTATTTTTTATGATAAAGCTGGTAATGTAATTAAAAATAATGGTGAAGTTCAAAGAGAATATCAAGAATATACAGAAAGTTTATTTAAAAAGTATAGTGAATTTATTAATAAAGGTATTTCTAAAGAAGATGCAAGGTTTATATTACCTTATTCATTTAATTCAAATATTATAATGGGAATGGATGCACATACTTTAAAGAATTTAATTATTAAATTGACTAAGACTAAATATAGTAAGATAAGTGAATTAAAGGAACTTGGTGAAAGATTAAATTCTATTTGTGAGGAACATATTCCTTATGTATCTAGTAGTGTTAGTAAAGTAGAGTGTGATACTACTGATAAAGTAGATGAATTATTAAAAGGTAAATTTAGTAAAAATTATAGAGTAATTAAACAACCTGTTTTAATTGGACGCACATATGATGTTGATAATAAAATTATTGCAAGTGCAATTATGAGAAGATATCAATTTAATTATATAAAAGCTCTTAATATAGCTAAAAATTTAGATGATGAAATTAGAAAGGAAATTGTTAGAAGAATAGCTTTTGAAAGTGATGGATTAGAACTTAGTCAGGTTAGTTTTGAATATCAAATACCTATAAGTTTTGCAGTTTTAACACATTTAACTAGACATAGAATGCATGATATAATTACTCCTGATTTTTCACCTGTTGTTGATTTAAAACAATATAAAATACCACCTAAAATTCAAAATGTATGCTTAGATGGATATTTGAAAGTATATGAAGATAATTATAGAATGTATAAGCATTTTAAAGATGATTATGGAATTAGAGATGAAGATTTAGTTTATTTTACTTTATCTGGAAATATGGTAAATGTTCAAACAAATATAAATGGTAAAAATTTAAAACATATTTTAGCTTTAAGAGAGTGTAATAAAGCTCAGTGGGAAATAAGAGAAGTTGCCAGAGGAATGCATGAAGAAATAAAAAAATTAGATGATGCTAAACTTTTTGAAACCTTACTTGGTCCTAGTTGCGAAACTGAATTAGTTTGTAGAGAAGGTAAAGAGAGTTGTGGTAAAATAAATGCAATTTTAGTTAAGAAAAAATAAGTGTTTTATATTAAAGCACTTATTTTACTTCTTTTTTCCATAAACCATGTTTATTACAATAAGCATATAGTGTAGAATTAGGAATATATTTAAACCTAACTTTTGGTAAATCCCCTGGTTTAAGGTTAATCTTTGTTACTTCATTATTAGATTCTAACATAACCCACATTATATAATGATCTTCTTCCATTGGATGTTCAATTTCTCCAATTGTAACAATTATTTCAGAATTACTTAATTCATAAATTGGAATATGCTTTTCAGTTGATGCTTCAAATGTATTAGCTTCAATTTTTGTCATTTTAGTATTACAACATTCAATATTTGCATTTGATTCATCTAATTGTTGAATTAAAGTGTTGCATTTCATACATTTATATAAATTTAAATTTTGCATTTTAATACCTCCATTGGTTTTATTATATCATGTTAAATATTTTTTTGTATGATAAATGATTTGATATATGATTTTTTGACATATATGTTATAATTTGTTATAATTATAAACATTATATTATTTAAAGGGGATGAGGTATATGAATAAAGAGGTAAATAATAATAAGAAAGCAAAAACTAAAAATAGTCCAAAGAAGAGTAGTAAGACTACAAGTGGAACTAAGAAGATAGAAACTAAAGATAGTCCAAAGAAAAGTACTAAGACTACAAGTAGAACTAAAAAGATAGAAACTAAAGATAGT
>CAMENK010000019.1 GCA_945928335.1 uncultured Bacillota bacterium | reverse complement strand
TTTAAATTATGTGCAAGAATAGTATAACTACTTATCTCTATATTATTCTTATAACTTTCTAATTCTTTAATTTTATCATCAATAGTATTTAAAAATTCTAATAAGTTATCATTATAAGCATCTATATCTCCCCAAAATTCTAATACTTCTTCTACATTAACTCCAATGTTTTTTAAATAATCCTTATTCATAATAGCCTCCATATATTATAACTATATTATAATTTATTTTTTATATTTATTCAAGCAAAAGAAAAAAAGCCGTTAGGCTTTTAGTTTAAAGCATCTTTTAATTTGCTTCCAGCTTTGAAACTTGCTACTACTTTAGCAGGAACTTTTAAAGGTTGTTTAGTTAAAGGATTAATACCTTCTCTAGCAGCTCTTTTTTTAGCACTAAAAGTACCAAAACCAACTAAAGTTACTTTACCATCTTTTTTAAGACCTTTTTCTACTCCTTTTAAAGTTGCTTCTAATGCTCTTCCAGCATCAGCTTTAGTAAGACCAGTTTCACTAGCGATGAATTCAACTAATTCAGTTTTACTCATTATTATTACCTCCGTTATAAATTTTTAAGCTATTCTGCTTACAATTAAATTGTACTATATGAAAGAGATAATTCAAAGTTTTTTTTGAAATTTTACGCTTATTTTACATACAAATTTTATAATAGTATTTTATAATACTACAAAAAAGAAACTTAAAGGCTATATTACTATAGCAATTAAGTTTCCACTACCTTTATTAACTATCTTAGTTATAGTTTGACCTAATTTATATCTAACATTTTCAGGTACCATATTTAATTTAGATTGAATACCTTCACCTACTATTACTTCTAAACTTCTTCCAAATAATTCACTCTTCCATATATTATTAGGATTATCTTCTTGTCCTTTCATAAGTGAATCAATTAATTCTTTACTTTGAACTTCAGTACCTATTATTGGTTCAAAAGTGCTTTCTACATCTACTTTAATTAAATGTATACTTGTTGCCTTAGCTTTTAATTTAACACCATATCTACCATTTTGTTTGATTACCTCAGGTGTATCTAATTTCATATCATTAACAGTAGGATATGCTATTCCATAACCAGTTGTATAAGCTTGTTTAAGAGCCGATTTAATACTCTCATATTCACTCTTACCTTCTTTAAAATCTTGAAATACTCTTAACAATTCTGCTTTACTATTAACACTTACTCCCATTATATCTTTTAATACTTTATCATATAACTCATTAGGTGCTTCTAAATTTATTGTTACATTACCATTAGCAGTATCAAGATTAGAAATATATGCATTACTTATATAATCATTTTCTTCAAAATTTAAATTTATCTTTTCTATATCTCTTAACTTATCTACATTAACAATACTTTCCTTCATAGCATTTATAAATGTTTGTTTAATTTCATTATCCTTACTTAATACACTTACCCAGTCAGGAATATTTACTTCAATATCTATAACAGGAAATTCATATAAAGCTTCTTTTAATACTTTAAGAATATCTTCTTCTCTCATATCTATTATACTTATAGGTAAAACTGGAATATTATGTTTTTCTTTTAACTCGTCACATATTCTTAAAGTTTCAGGATCATTAGGATGAGTAGTATTCATTATTACTATAAAAGGCTTATTTATATTTTTGAGTTCATTTATAACTTTTTCTTCTGCATTAACATAATTATCTCTACTCATATCACCAATAGATCCATCAGTAGTTACTACAATACCTATTGTACTATGATCCTTTATAACTTTTTCTGTTCCTATTTCAGCTGCTTCAGTAAAACTTAATTCTTCAGTAAACCATGGTGTTTTTACCATTCTCATTTTACCATCATCAGTCATATAACCTTTACTTTCAGGTGTGATAAAACCTACACAATCAATTAGTTTGATACTAGTAGTCATTTCATCAATTTTAATTTGAGTAGTTGTAGATGGTACAAACTTAGGTTCAATTGTCATTATCTGTTTTCCCTGTGCGGTTTGTGGTATTTCATCTAAACATCTTTTCTTTTCATATTCATCAGTTATATTAGGAACAACTAAAGTTTCAATTACTTTTTTTATAAATGTACTTTTACCAGTTCTAACAGCACCAACTACTCCTAAATATATTTCTCCATTACCTTTCTTGGATATACTTCCAAGTATTTCTTTCTTATCCATATTTTTTCTCCTTTATTTACATTAAAAATATATTCAAACTAAAAAAAAGTATTACAATTATTATTTTTTTAATTAAAAATTAAATAAACTGGTACCTTTAGACTACATTATTTTTAAATTATTTATGAGAAAATGAGTATGGTGGTGATGCTAATGTCTTATGAATATAAAGAATTTGACTTTAATAAAAATATAAAAAAAATAATTGCACTAAACATTAGAAAATTTAGAAAAGAAAAAGGTTATACTCAAGAACAGCTTGCCATTTATACAGATAGAAGTTTTGAATTTATTAGAAGAATAGAAAGTGAAGAAGGAAAAAGAGGTTTTTCAGTTGAAACATTATGGAGAATAGCTACTGTCTTAGAAAGACCAATAGATGATTTCTTAGATGAAAGTATATTAAAATCAGGAAACTAATTCCTGATTTAATTTTTTTCTATATAATCTTTACCTTTATGAGGTTCATCAAATAAAAGTCCCTCATAATTTTTTTGTCTTAAAACTTCATATACCCCTACACATACAGTATTAGATAAATTTAAAGCTCTTACATCATCAGTCATAGGTATTCTTATACATTTATCTAAATGAGGTTTTAATATACTAGGAGGTATACCAGTACTTTCTTTTCCAAATATTAAATAAATATTTTCATCTTTAGAATAGTCGAAACTAGTATGTGGTTTATGACCATATCTAGTAAAAAAATAATAACTACCATCTTTATTTTTTTCAAAAAATTCATCAATATTTTCATACACAAAATACTTACACTTATCTATATAATTTACACCACATCTTTTAATATATTTATCTTCTAAACTAAAACCTAATGGTTTAATTAAATGTAAAGTTGTATTAGTAGCAACACAAGTTCTCATTATATTGCCAGTATTTGCAGGTATTTCTGGTTCATACAGAACGACATTTAGACTCATTTAAAATCCTTTCTACTTCTTCATCAGCAAGTTTCAATGATAAGTTTCTTAAAGCTTCTTTTAATTTAGGATTTAAAACCTCTACTTTTTCTTTCTTATTCAAATAATATAGTTTTAAATCATTTCTATTAAACTCTACATTAAATCCCATATTCTTAAAATTAAGTTCTATTATTCCTAATTTATATCCAGCAATATAATTAGAGATTTTAGCTTTAATTAAACTTGGTTTCTCTTTAAAAAATAAATATTGTGTAATAGTCATAGTAGCATTTCCCCTATAGAAAAAAGCATCATCCCTTCCTTTAATATACATATCCTCTAAAGTATAATTTTCATAATCAAACATTTTTTACCACCTTTACTCCTTTTAAAATTCTAAAAAAGAAGCCTAATCTTCTTTTTTAGAAGTTAAAACTTCTTTTCTTGATAAATTTAATTTACCACGCTTGTCATAACCAGTTGCTTTAACAACTATTTCATCGCCAACTTTTACAACATCACTTGGTTTTTCAACACGTTTAACATCTAGTTGGCTCACATGAACTAAACCTTCACATCCAGGCCATAATTCTACAAAGCATCCAAAATCTTCAACATTTACTACTTTACCAGTATAAACTTTTCCAATTTCTACTTCTCTTACTACACTTTCTATCATTTCCATAGCTTTATCTAGAATTGTATCATCAGTATGATAAGCAACAACTTTTCCATCATCAGTTATATCGATTTTAACAGCATCTTTATCACTAACTGTTTTAACATTAGAACTTTCTAGAATTATCTTAGTAATCATTTCTCCACCACGGCCGATTACATCTTTAATTTTATCAGGATTTATCATCATCATTCTAATCTTTGGTGCATATTTACTTAATTCTTTTCTTGGCATAGCTATTTCTTTTTCCATTACATCAAGTATTTCAAATCTAGCTACTTTAGCCTGCGCTAAAGCTTCTCTTAATACATTTTCATTTATACCTTTAATTTTAATATCCATTTGTAATGCAGTTATACCTTCTCTAGTACCAGCAACTTTAAAATCCATATCTCCCATATGATCTTCAAGTCCCTGTATATCAGTTAATATTGTATAGTTTGAATCACAAGTTCCATCTTCTGTTATTAGACCCATAGCAATACCAGCTACTGGTGCTTTAATAGGAACACCAGCTGCCATTAAACTCATACATCCAGCACATATACTAGCTTGACTACTTGATCCATTACTTTCTAGTACTTCACTTACTACCCTTACTGTATAAGGAAAATCTTCTTCACTAGGCATTACTTGTAATAATGCTCTTTCAGCTAAAGCACCATGTCCAATTTCACGTCTACCAGGAGCACCATATCTACCAGTTTCTCCAACGCTAAATGCAGGAAAATTATAATGAAACATAAATCTCTTAGTTTCTTCAACACTTATACCATCTAATATTTGATTTTCTCCTAATGCTCCTAAAGTAGTAATAGCTAACGCTTGAGTTTGACCTCTTGTAAATAAAGCACTACCATGTGTTCTAGGAAGTAAATCTTTATCTGTAGATAAAGGTCTTATTTCTGTCATACCTCTTCCATCAGGTCTTATTTTATCTTGAGTTATTAATCTTCTAACTTCACTACCTTCAATGTTATCTGCTATTTTTTTAACTTGCTTTAATTCTTCTTCTAAAGTTTCACTATCAGCATGTTTTTCTTGATAATCAGTTAATGCTCTTTCTTTTACTTCATCTATCTTAGCATACTTTTCTAACTTATCTTTGATTTGAATAGCTTCTAACATATCCTGTTTAATATCATCTTCTACTTCTTTAACTATATTTTCATCTAACTTAGCAAGTTCTACTTCTATCTTAGGTACACCTATTTCATTTATAATATCTTCCTGTATTAAGCAAAGTTCTTTTATATACTCATGTCCAAACATTAAAGCTTCTAACATTTCATCTTCACTTACTTCTTTACTTCCGGCTTCAACCATATTAATAGCCTTTTTAGTACCCGCTACAGTAAGATTTATTGTACTTCTTTCCATTTCTTCTACTGATGGATTTATTTTTAATTCACCATCAATTTTACCAACAATTACTCCACTTACTGGCCCATCAAAAGGGATATTACTAATTCCTAAAGCTAAACTTGTTCCAAATAATGCTGTCATTTCTGGGGTATAATCATTATCAACACTAAGAACAGTATTAACAACTTGTACCTCATTTCTAAAGTTTTCATCAAACATAGGTCTTATAGGTCTATCTATTACCCTAGCAGTTAAAGTAGCTGAATCAGTAGGCCTCCCTTCTCTTTTTATAAAACCACCAGGAATTTTACCAACTGAATATAATTTTTCTTGATAAAGTATTGTAAGTGGGAAAAAATCTGCAGTACTAACATTATTACTCATAACAGCAGTACTTAATATTACAGTATCTTCATATCTAACTAAAACAGCCCCACTAGCTTGTTTAGCAAGTTCACCAGTTTCTACTACTAATTTTTTTCCTAAAAATTCGTATTCAAAAACTCTTTTCATTTCTACCTCTCTTTCTTTAGTATCATTTATTATTATAATTAAATTAAATTAAATAAAGATACACTATATTTTCAGAAAAAAAGACACTCAAAATAAGTGCCTACTTTCTTAATCCTAATTTTTCTATAAGTTTACGATATCTAACAACGTCTTCTTTCTTAAGATACTCAAGTAAACTTTTTCTTTTACCAACTTTTTGTAAAAGACCTCTTTTAGAATGGAAATCATGAATATGTACTTTTAAGTGTTCAGTTAATTCTTTAATTTCTTCTGTAAGAATAGCGACTTGTACTTCAACACTACCAGTATCATTTTTATCTTTTCCAAACTCTTTAACTAATTCTTCTTTTCTTGCCTTTGTTAAAGCCATCTTTAATCTCTCCTTTCACTTTATTATCCGTTTAAACTGAGTCATAGGACAGGAGATGCCTAAAACCAAGAATAAACTTCAATTACATTATACGATACGAAATCAAAAAAATCAACTATTTAAAAGAAAAAAGGGCAAATCTTTTATAAAGTATTTGCCCTTTAATTACTATTTATTTTTAATTTTTTTAACTGTTAATACAACTCCAACACTTGCAACTAACATAGTTTCTAATATTAAAACTAGGTTAATATCAGATGTTTCAGGTGGAAGTTCTTTACTTACAACAGCCTCAAATTCAACACTAATTTCTACATCTGAATCAGGCATTTCGAATTTTCCATCTACAACTTCAATTACTTCATTTGTACTCAAATTAATAACTTTTAAAGTTTTTAATTTATAATTTTCATTTGGAGTAGTTGTAACAGTAATTTTAGCACCTTCAATAGCAGCATCAACGTCAACAGCAACGCTACCATTTTCAGAATCTTTTACATCAATAAAGAATATTTCATGATCTCCATAAACTAAAGATCCTTCTTTTTCAATTAGTCCTAATCCTTCTAATCCAGCATCTTCATCAATTGATAAAGTAACTCCTTCTGGAATAGTTAATGTTGTTCCTTCTGCGATATTTAATGTTACATCTGCAGGTATATCAACATCATTATCTAATGTTAAATCTTCATTTACAATAATTTCTGTACTTCCACTTTCAACTGCTTCTTGTAAATCAGTAAAGTAATAACCTCTATTGTTCATAAGACCAGTTATAGGGAATTTTAATTCATATGTTACATTTAAATATTCATATTTATTTGTACTTACACCATTTTCAAAAATTTCCCATCCATAGATTTTAGAAGTACCTTCTGGCATATAGAATCTAAAGTTTTCTCCATATTTTAACTGACTTTCAGGAACTCCTAATAATTCAGATAAATTTTTACCAACACTTTTTCCACCAGTTGAAGTATTAGTAATATCTTTCCAAGTGTTTGTAGCAGTATCAAAATATTGAACATTAAGAGCTACTAACCAAACTCTTGAATAATTTACTGCAGTTTCTCCTGCAATAGTTGGTTTTACAGCTGCAATTCCATCAGCTAAAGTACCAGTATACTCTTTATTATTCTTTTTAAATGTTAATCCTGTTCCATCTAAATTAGGATTAAATTCAAAATAATATCTTCCAAGTAATGCTGGACTATTGTTATTACCTGCTACATGACTAAGAACTCTTGAAATAATTTCTTCATTAGCAGTAACGGTAATTTTCATTTCGTTAACATCATTAGTTGCATCATAACTTTTCTCTACAGTTGTAATATCTAAACTATCATTAACAGTAATTTGGCTAGTTAAATCAGTTGCATAAACTTTACCTACAAAAATTAATGAAACTATAGATAAAACTGTAAATAATTTAAAATATTTTTTCATTTTCCATCCCTTCTATAGAACCCATATTCTATAACTAGATTATATAAAAAATATTATAAATTTTCAAGATATATTTATCATTTTAATGTAAAGAAAAAAATAATTATACAACTATTTTTTTAAATTATTAAAGAAATTCTTACTTTTTAAATATAATCCAGTATATTCTTTATAATATACATCTAAAAAATTATCTATTTCTTTTACAGTTTTTTCTTTTAAATTAAGTTCACTTATTTTATTTATATCTACATAATAATAAGCTTTTATCATCTTTAAAAATGCAGCATCATATAAAGGTTCATTTGTCCTATGCCTATAACAAACATAACCACCTTTAGAATGACTTAAACTAACTACACTAGTACTACCACATTCTACACATCCATCTAAATAAAGACCTATTCCTAAATAATCTAAATATTTAAGTTCAACAATATTAGAAATTATTTTAGGATTAAACCCTTCCTCAATCTTTATTATTGCAGATATAAATATATCATATATTTCACTATTATTAGAACTTTTATATACATCTCTCGTAAGTTCAGTTAAATAATTAAGTACACCTAATTTTTCTATATCAGTTCTTATATTTAAAAAATAATTTATAACATCAGCACTTATAAGAGTACCTAATTTACCTTCTTTATAATATAAATGAAAAACAGCATATGTAAAATTATCACTTACACTTCTTAATTTACTCTTTTCTTTTAAAGCACCTTTACTTATTACACCTACTATACCTTTATCTTTAGTTAATATATTAAGTATTTTACTATTTTCACCATATTTTAAAGAGCTTATGACAATTCCTTCTATGCTTATTATTTCCATTTAAATACTACTTGCCTTTCTTATATTCTAAATAATCTTCTATTTTTCCACTTTCTTTAAATTTTTCCCATAATTCTTTTTTTGTCATTTTATCACCTACTTAATATTGTGACAAAATTTATTATTTTATTCATTAAATTTTACAATTCATTAAAACCTAATTCATCTAAATATTTTTCTTTATCTCTCCATTTTTTTAGAGTCCTTACATATAATTCTAAATATACTTGTTTACCAAGTAAGTTTTCCATATCTCCTCTAGCACGCATTCCTATCTCTTTAAGCATTATTCCCTTTTTTCCTATTATTATTTTCTTTAAAGAATCTCTATCTACAATTATATCTATATATACATTTATTGTCTTTTCATCTTCAGTCATATCAGATAATATACAATGCACTGAGTGAGGTACTTCATCATCAGTTAATTCTAATATTTTTTCTCTAACGATTTCAGTTAATCTAAATTCTATTGGACTACTAGTAGTTTCTTCATCTGGAAAATACTTAACATTATCTTTTAAATATTTACTAAGGACATTTATTAATCTATCAATATTATCATTATTACTAGCACTTACCGGCACTATTTCTGCAAAACTATATAAATCTTTTACTTCATCTATCTTTTTTAATATTTCTTCATTATTTAATTTATCTATTTTATTTAAAATTAGTATCACTGGTGTAGTAACATTTGCCAATTTTTCTATAACAAACATATCGCCTCTTCCAATTTCTTCACTGGCATCCATAACAAGCGCGATGACATCAACATCATTAGCGCTGTAGTAAGCTTGATAATTTAATTTATTACCTAACTTATGAACTGGCTTATGTATTCCAGGAGTATCAATAAATACTATTTGAGTATCATCTTTAGTATAAACTCCTTGTATTAAATTTCTTGTTGTCTGAGGTTTATCACTAGTAATAGCAACTTTCTCTCCTACTATTCTATTTAATAAAGTACTCTTACCCACATTAGGCCTACCAATTAAACTTACAAATCCACTTCTCATTCCATATCATCCTTACTAAATGTAGTCTTCATTAGTTCATCAAATGTTAAAACCTTACTTTCACCATATTTATTCATAATATTAAATATAACATTTCTATCAAAAAATTCTAACATTTCCTGTTTACATAAATTACAAGGATATAATATATTCTCTTTATCTCCCATTAAATATAATGCAGAAAATTCTCTCTCACCATGGCTAATTGCATTATTGATTGCATTTCTTTCGGCACATACAGTTGCTCCAAAACTAGCATTTTCTACATTAACTCCTTCATACATATTACCATTTTTACATTCAACTATACATGCAAAATGATAATTAGAATAAGGAGCATAACTATTCTTTAATAACTCACTTAATTTTTCTTTCATAACTACCTCTCTATACCTAAATTGTTTAAAATTTTATCTTGTAAACCAAACATTATTATTTCATCTTCTTTTTCCATATGATCATAACCTAATAGATGTAATAAACCATGAACAGTTAAAAAACATAATTCTCTATCAAATGAATGTCCATATTCTATACTTTGACTCTCTGCTTTTTCTAAACTAATATATATTTCTCCATAATTAATAAAATCAGTTTTAGGATTTATTTCTTCATCCATAAAAGCAAAACTAATTACATCAGTTTCAGAATCTTTATTTCTATAAGTTTTATTTATTTCTTTTATTCTTTCATTATCAACAAATACAAAACTTACTATTCCATTATTAACATCTAATTCTTTAGATACCTCTTTAATAACTCTTTCCATATTTGTTGTATCAACTTCTCTATTTGTTAAATTACTAATCTCATATTCCATTACTATCACCACAATTTTATTATACCCGTTAAATACAAAGCTACAAATATTACAAGCAAAATAGATAAGAAATTATAAAATCCATCTTTTTGTAAAAAACTTGGTAATTTCTTCTTAATTGCATCTAATGCTACATAAATTAAAAAACCACATATTCCACCTACAACATTAAGAATTATATCATCTACATCAAAACTTCTTCCAATATACTTTTGTACTACCTCAATAGTCAAACTAACTAAAAAAGTTATAAGTGTAATGCTTCTTAATTTATTAACCTTTGTATAATAAGATGCAAAAAATCCAAATGGTATAAATAATACTATATTTCCTACTACTTGTCTATAAAAATTTATACTACCTATAGGATATCTTAAAATCTCTCTAAATGGTACTAAATTAGTTCCAGACATATATACATCCCTAGATGTTACTAATTC
>CAMENK010000018.1 GCA_945928335.1 uncultured Bacillota bacterium | reverse complement strand
GATATAGTAAAATTATTTTGGATTGTTGGTTTCTTATTAGGTATGAGTGCTATTTACTATGGTGTTTGGATGTAAATAATTTAATATTTAAAAACTACAGACCTAAAATTATTAATTTTGGGTTTTTAGTTGGAAAAAAATAGTAGATTATAGTAAAATATTTAATGGAAGTGAATTATATGAAGTTAAGTGATGTAGATATTAATCAATTGAGTCCAATGATGAAAGAATATGTTAAGACTAAATTAGATTATAAAGATGTTTTACTTTTTTATAGATTAGGGGATTTTTATGAATTATTTTTTGAAGATGCATTAACTGCATCACATGAATTAGAATTAACTTTAACTGGTAAAAATGCAGGACTTAGTGAAAGAGTTCCAATGTGTGGAGTACCTCACCATGCACTTGATGTATATTTAAATAAACTAATAGATAAAGGTTATAAAGTAGCAATATGTGAACAAATGGAAGATCCTAAACAAGCTAAAGGTATAGTTAAAAGAGAAGTTATACAAATAGTAAGTAAGGGTACTTTAACTAGTTCTGAAAGTTTAGATGAGAAGAGTTATAATTATGTAGCTAGTATTACTGATTATAAATATATTTATGCTTTAAGTTATTTAGATTTATTAAGTGGTAAATTATGTGTAACTTATATAGGATATGATAAAGAAAAACTTATAAGTGAATTAGTTAATTTACAAATTAAAGAAGTAGTAGTTGATGAAAATTTTGATAAAGAATTATTATATTTATTAAAAAATAATTATAATATTTTTGTTAGTATATATGATAAAGATTATTCAAATACACCTAAAGATAAAGTAAGTCATTTAAATGATCCTAAACTTATAGATAATACTTTAAGACTTATTTCTTATATTACATTTAATCAAAAGAAAGAAATGAGTCATTTAATGAAGGCAGAGTATGTAGATTCATCTTCTTATTTAAGTTTAAATAAAGAGACGATTAGAAATCTTGAATTAGTAGAAACTTTAAGAACTAAAGATAGAACTTATAGTTTATTATGGCTTTTAGATAAGACTAAAACTAGTATGGGGGCTAGACTTTTAAAAGAATTTATTTTAATGCCTAGTATTAGTAAAGAAGAAATTACTAAGAGACATGATTTAATAGATTTATTAAATAAAGAATTTTTACTTAAAAGTGAATTAAAAGAATATTTGTATGAAATATATGATTTAGAGAGACTTGTAGGAAAAGTAGTTATTTCTAATTTAAATGGTAGAGATTTATTGCAACTTAAAAATAGTGTTAAAGTAATTCCTGATATAAATAATGTTTTAAGTAGTTTAGGGTTACCTCTTTTAAAGACTTTTGAAGAACTTTATAATTTATTAGAAGAGTCAATTGATTTAGATGCTCCTGTTACTATTAAAGAAGGTAATGTAATAAGAGAAGGTTATAGTGATGAATTAGATGAACTTAGAAGTATTAGAAAAAATGGTAAGGATTTTATAAATAAGTTTGAAGCTGAAGAAAAGAGTAGAACTGGAATTAAGAATTTAAAAGTTGGGTATAATAAAGTTTTTGGGTATTATATTGAAATTAGTAAGGGGCAAATAAAAGATGTTAAAGAAGAATATGGTTATATAAGAAAGCAAACTTTAAGTACTGGGGAAAGATATATAACACCTCTTCTTAAAGAAAAAGAAGATATGATTCTTAATGCAGAAGAAAAAATTAAATCTTTAGAATATGATTTATTTAATGAAATAAAGGATAAAGTAAAAGATTATATTCCTGATTTACAAGAAGTAAGTAAAATGATAAGTTATTATGATGTTATGCAAAGTTTAAGTACTGTTAGTGAAGAGTGTAACTTTGTTAGACCTCATATAAATGATGAACATAATGTTAGAATTATTGATGCTAAACATCCAGTTGTTGAGAAGGTTATAAAAGATGATTATGTTAGTAATGATATTATAATGGATAATAATACTGATATACTTATGATTACTGGACCTAATATGAGTGGTAAAAGTACTTATATGAGATGTTTAGCAATTATAGTTATACTTAATCAGATTGGTTCATTTGTTCCCGCTAGTGAGGCAGATTTACCTATTTTTGATAAGATATTTACTAGAATAGGTGCTTCTGATGATTTAGTTGGTGGTGAAAGTACTTTTATGGTTGAAATGAAAGAAAGTGCTTATGCACTTAAAAATGCTACTAAGAATAGTCTAATATTATTTGATGAATTAGGAAGAGGAACTAGTACTTATGATGGTATGAGTTTAGCTGGAAGTATTATTACATATATTTCTAAGCATTTAAATTGTAAAACTATGTTTAGTACTCATTATCATGAATTAACTAAAATGAGTGAATATACTCCTGGTATTAAGAATGTTCATGTTAGAGTAGAAGAAACTAATGGAGATGTTGTATTTTTACATAAAGTAATGGATGGTGCGGTTGATAAAAGTTATGGTATAAATGTTGCTAAGCTTGCTGATCTTCCTAAAGAAGTTATTAGTGAAGCTGAAAAACTACTTAATATGTATGAAAATTCTAAGGAAGAAAAAACTCATGTAAAGCAATTTGAATTAGATTTAACAACTAATAATGAAGATAAATTAAGAGATTATTTAAGAAATATAAATCCATTAGAAGTAACACCTATGGAAGCACTTAAAATATTGGATGAATTAAAAAGATTAGAGTGAAATTAAAGACTGTTAAGAAAATCTTAACAGTCTTTATAATATTCTTTCTGTATTTTTAAAACTTATTTTAGCTATTTCATTTAGTATATCTTTTCCGTATTTTTTAACTATTTCTTTTCCTACTTCATCAACTTTTACACCAGCGCCTAGTGGAATTTCTAAGCCTAGTTTTTCTTCTAATTTTTTCTTTTCATTTAAGAAAACATATCTACTTATAATTGAAGCACAAGCAACACTTAAATTTTTATCTTCTGCTTTTGTCATAAATGTAATTCCAGTAACTTTGTTAGTAGCTTCTTTTAAATAGTTATAATAAACTCCTGGTAAAGCAAATTGATCTACAATAATTTTATCATAGTTGTATCCCTTATTTTTCATTTTATATAAAACTTTATTATGCATGATTGCTTTAATTTTATTCATGTTATATCCTTTTGAGTGATATTCATTATATTCTTTATTTGTAAGAACTAATGATTCATAAGGTATTTTTTTAATAATCATTGGAGCACATCTTTTAATTTTTTCATCGGTTAATTTTTTGGAATCATGTACACCTAAACTTTCTAAAAATTTAATATTACTTTTATCCATAAAACATGCAGTTACAACTATAGGAAAGAAATAATCTCCTGTACCAACTTCATCACTTCCAATCGCACTATAGAAATAGTTGGTTTTATCTATAGAATCTTTTTTCTTTTCTTCTGTACTTCTAGTATCTACATCTATATTATTATAATGTTTTTCTAAATCTCTCCACATATTAGCGTCTATATCAGCACTTATACCTTGAAACATAACTTTACCACTTTCATATAAAGTAATAACTGTATCTGCTTCTACTGCTTGAAATATTGCATAAGGTGGAGTTTTTTCTTTTCTTTTGTCTTGATAATATTCAATCATTTTTTCTTTAATATTATCACTTACTTTAAAAACTATAGTCATATATGTCACCTATAAAGATTTTATCATAAAAATATTTATTTTTCCATTTAATTATATTATAATTTACTTAGGAAATAATATAATTAAAGGAGGAAATATTATGGGATTAGTAGACGCAATTATAATTATTATTTTGATTATAGGTATATTAGATGGTGTTAGAAAGGGTGCTTTAGGAAGTTTTGTAGGATTCTTTGGAAGTTTACTAGTATTTATATTAGCTTGGATGTTAAAAAGTTCTTTAGCAAATTTCTTAATATCAGTTTTGCCAGTTATAGGAGGAAATGCTGCAATATCAGTTTTAATTTATACAATAATTTCATTTATTTTATTACTAATAGTATTTGGGCTTATATATGAAGTATTACTAAAAGTTACTAATGTAATTGAAAAAGTATTTGATGCAACTATAGTATTAGGATTTATATCTAGAGTTATAGGTGCTGTATTTGGATTAATTAAAACTTATATTTTCTTATTTGCAGTTGTGTTTATTTTAAGCATATTTAATATTAGTTATTTAAATCAATCTAAATTATATAATGCTATCTTAGAAAAAACACCTTTAGTGGGTAGTGTAGCAAAGTCTACTTGGAATTTAATTAAGGATGTTTATAATAATAAAGATATAAGCCAAAGTTTAAACGATATGGTTAATAATAAAATATTAACAGAAGAAAATAAAAATAAATTATTAGGAGGAGAATAATGACTTATTATAAAGGTGAAAATTTTGATGAGTTAGTTAAAAGTGGAATTACTTTAGTAGATTTTTATGCTGATTGGTGTGGCCCATGTAAAATGTTAGGGTCTGTTTTGGAAACTATTGATGATAATGATATTAAAATATTAAAAGTTAATGTTGATGAATATTCTGATTTAGCTAATAGATTTAGAATAATGAGTATACCTCATTTAATATTTTTCAAAGATGGAAAAGAAATCTTTAGTAGTGTAGGATTTATTGATAAAAGTATGTTAGAAGAAAAAATAAGTGAAGTAAAATCATTGAAATAATATGATATTTAATAAGATTTGTCGCTAAATTAATACTTGTATATTTTAATAAAATGTATTAAAATATTTATGAGGGATGGAAAATGGAAATAGTATTAATAATAGTTGCAGTTCTTTTAATAGCTTTAGTTTTATTACAAAGTAACAAAGCTAGTGATGCTGGGCAAATAATTACAGGTGGTAATAATTTGTTAATGGGTCAAATGAAAGAAAGAGGAGCAGAAAAATTTATAACTAGATTAACATTTATAATGGGATTCTTATTTATAGCAATTTCATTATATCTAAGTATATAAAGGTAAGTAGTGGACTTATCTTTTTTATTTTGATAAAATATATATATGGTGAATAGTATGAAAGAAGAAGTATTAAATATATTAAAATCTAGTAATGGAAGAAAATTAGATCCTATAGATATAGTAAAAAAGATTAAGAAAGTTTATACAACTGAAGATGTTAAAGTTGTATTAGATTCTTTATATGAATTAGTTAATGAAGGAGAAGTTATTTCTTGTAAAAAGAATACTTTTAAAGTTGTGACTGATGAGTATATTAAATCTAAAGTAGAAAGAGTACAAAGTGGTAATGGATGGCTTCTTTTAGATACTGGAGATATATTTATAAA
Organism: uncultured Bacillota bacterium; assembly: GCA_945928335.1. Lineage (GTDB taxonomy): Bacteria > Bacillota_I > Bacilli_A > RF39 > UBA660 > CAKOLN01. Next base: position 5,309 of record CAMENK010000018.1, on the reverse strand, counting down.
TAAAAAAAATATGTTAGATGCTTGTACTGGAGATATTTGTTTATGTGAAGTATTTAAGAAACATGGTGATACTGAAGCGAGAATAATAAGAATATTGGAAAGAAATTTACCTTTAGGTGAAATAGTACAAGATAATGATGTAACTTATGTTAAATTCTTAAAAGAATATCCTTTGGAAGTAACTTTAGTTGAAAATAAAGATATTAATGTGGTAGATGGAGAAATAGTAAAACTTAAAAGTATTAAAGAAGATAAAAATACAATATATGTTAAAGTTATAGAGAAAATCGGTCATAAGAATAGTCCTGATATAGATACTTTAAAAGTAATGGCTGAAATAGGGGTACCAGTAGGTTTTAGTGATGAAACAAGAAAAGAAGTTGAAGCATTACCTATGGAAGTACTAGAAAGTGATTATGAAGGTAGAGTAAATCTAATTGATGAAATGATATTTACTATTGATGGAAAAGATACTAAAGATATAGATGATGCGATTAGTTTAAAAATACTTAATAATGGAAATTATTTACTTAAAGTATCTATTGCAGATGTTACTAATTATGTTAAATTTGGTAGTGCTTTATTTAATGATGCATATAATAAAGGAAATTCTACATATATGGCTGATAAAGTAGAACCTATGTTACCTGTAGAATTATCTAATGGAATTTGTTCTTTAAATCCAGGAGTTGTTAGATGCGCGGTTACGACAGAAATGGAAATAGATCATAATGGAAATTTTGTAAATAAAAAATTGTATCCTAGTTTAATTAAATCTAGAAAGAAAATGAATTATGATGATGTAAATATTATACTTGGTGGTGGACATGTTGAAGGATATGAGGAGTTTGAAGATACATTAAGAAAAATGTTAGAATTATCTAAAATATTAAAAAGAAGAAAAATTGAACGTGGAGAAATAGAATTTAATAGTGATGAAATTAAACTTATAGTTGATGAAAATGGTAAAGTTACAGATATTAAAAAAAGAACTCAAGGATTAGGAGAAAATTTAATTGAAGATTTTATGATAGCTAGTAATGAAACAACTATTGATTTAATTACTAAAGAATGTAAATATGGGTTGTATAGAATACATGGTAAACCTAGTCCTAAAAAGATAGAGGAATTTATAAGATTTGTTAGTAGACTAGGATATCAATTGAAAGGTAAGTTTGATTATTCCAATATTACTAATAAAGATATTCAAAATATTTTAAGTAGTTTAAAAGGTGTAAAGGATGAGAATTTATTAAATAGAAAATTACTTAGAAGTATGCAAAAAGCGGTTTATTCTACAGAAAATATTGGACATTTTGGATTAGGAAGTAAGAAGTATACTCATGAGACAAGCCCTATTAGAAGATTTTCTGATTTACTTATTCATTATATGGTTAAGATGGTTTTATTTAAAATGGATATTGGGGTAAGTTTAGATAAATTTTGTAGTGGTTTAAGTGAAGCATGTGATCATATAAGTATGACTGAGAGAAGAAGTGATGAATGTGAATATGCTGTAAATGATATGAAGATAGCTGAGTATATGGAAAAACATATAGGTGATGAATATGATGCTTATGTAGATGATTTATTAAAGAAAGGATTTTTTGTTGAAACAACAAATTATATCTGTGGTTTTGTTAGTTTAGATACAATAAAAGATTACTATACTTTATCAGATGATGGATTATGTTATTTTAATAGAAAAAAACGTATTGCACTAACTTTAGGTGATAAAGTAAGAGTTAGATGTATTGCAGCTAATAAAGAAACTAGACATGTTGATTTTATGCTTGTGGAGGACTAAATGGAAATACTTAATAGAAAAGCAAAGTTTAATTATTTTATTGAAAGAGAAATAGAATGTGGGATAGAACTTAAAGGAACTGAAATTAAAAGTATAAGAAAAGGTTCTGCGAATATGGATGATGCTTATGCTAGAGTTAGAAAGGGAGAGGTTTTTCTTACTAATATGTTTATTGCTAAGTATGAAGAAGGTAATAGATTTAATCATGATGAAAGAAGAGAAAGAAAATTACTTCTTCATAAAAGTGAAATAAATAAAATTGATAAAGAAGTTGAACTTAATCATTATACTTTAATACCTTTAAAATTATATTTTAAAAAAGGTAAAGTTAAGATACTATTAGGAATATGTAAAGGTAAAAAACTTTATGATAAAAGAGAAACTATAAAGAAAAGAGATATTGAAAGAGAAAACAGATACAAGATTAATTAGTATCTGTTTTTGTAATTTATTTTATACAAAATATTGACATAGAATTATAGAATTGATATAATTCTATTACATGGGGCTGTTATGTTTCGACAGAATAGTTGTACGTATGAGCGCAGGTAGTAGGGATACTATAAATCCAAAAATAAAATAATCGGAAACGATTACAATTTTGCACCTGCTTTTGCCTAGTTTAAGGTAGCAGATGGTTCCACCTTTTCTTTGTCTACGAGAAAAGATATGGGACACATAAAAGTAGACTATATTATTTATTTGTCTAGGATAAATAATGAATATTAACTAGACTTAGAAAAATATAGGAATGTTGGCTCTCCATAATATTTTTTGAAATAATAAACCAACTAAACTTGTACACGCTTGTATGGTTAATATTTTGGACACGAGCTCGATACTCGTCAGCTCCACCAAATTTGAATTTATACTCTAAATTGTTAGAGTTTTTTATTTTAATTTATTTAAGTTTATGATATATTGTATTTAGGCCGAAATAGCTCAATTGGTAGAGCAACTGAATCGTAATCAGTAGGTTGCGGGTTCAATTCCTGTTTTCGGCACCAGTAGGCAATCTGTCCGAACTTTTATAGTTTAGACTTAAATAAATGTATCAACTTCTAATGAAGTTGGTATTTTTTTAGTTTAAGTAAAGGAGATGGATTGTTAAAATGGTAAATATCACAAAGAAAGAGTTAATAATTGAGAGTGAATTAAAAAACAAAATAGAATTTATATGTAGTTTTTGTAATACTACTCCTATTATCATTAATGGTAATATTAGAAAGATTAATAAAACAAATTTGAACTATATCGAGCCACATAGAATAATTATTAAAGGTATTACATTTCTTGCTTTTAATTATTCTAATGAGATTTATATCAAGAATTTATCTCAAAAGATTAAACTATCAGAATTAGAAGATTATTTAAAAGGTATTTAATTTGACAAGAATTGACATTTCTTTAAAAAGTGATAGAATGTTTATCAAGAGAATTTATGTCTATTTAAGGGGGTTAAATAGATGTTTAAGAAGATATTTTATAATTATTAAGACTTTAAGAGGTGTCAGCAGTATTAAGCACTTTAATACTTTTGACGCCTTTTTTCTTTGAAGATTGGAGAGTGATTTAATGGAAGAAAAGAAATTATGTGGTCTTTATATGAGAGTTTCAACTGAAGATCAAGCTCGTGAAGGCTTTAGTTTACCAGAACAAAAAGAACGATTAGAAGCATTTTGTAAGTTTAAAGGTTATACTATTGTAGATTATTATACAGATGCTGGAATAAGTGCTAAAACAGGTAATTATAGACCTGAATTTGAAAGATTAAAGGAAGATATTAGAAAGAAAAAATGTAATACTATTGTAGTATTAAAATTAGATAGACTAACAAGAAGTGTTTATGATATGGAAGATATAATGAAATTTTTAGATGAAAACAATGCCTACCTAGATTGTGCAAATGATGATATAAATACAACAAATGCAAATGGAAGAATGGTTGCAAGACTTTTAACTACGGTATCACAAAATGAAATAGAAAGAACAAGTGAAAGAACTAAAATCGGTTTAGCTGGAGCAATTAAAGTTGGAAATATTCCAAATAAAGCTCCTTTTGGTTATAAAAGAAATAATAAAAAACTTGTCCCAGATCCACTTACAAAAGACCTAGTAATAAGAATATTTAATTTATATTACGAGGGAAATTCCTACCAAACTATTGCTAACATTTATAATGATGAAAAAGTATTTGGAAAAACAAATTGGTGTGATAGTACAATTTTAAAAATATTAACAAATGAAATTTATAAGGGAGATTTTGTACACGGAAGAAAAACAAATAATCCAACATATTATTCAAATGTAGTCGAGCCACTTGTATCGAAAGAATTATGGGAGGAATGCCAAGTGCAAAAAAGAAAAAATTCAAGAAATTATAAACGAGATAAAGAATATTTATTTTTACAAAAATTAAGGTGTCCTAAATGTAATAGAATATTAGGTGGTAATGCAACAAGAAAGAAAAATGGAAAAGTTTATTACTATTATCAATGTAATAATTGTAAAATAACAATTAAAGAGCCTAAAATAGAAGAAACAATTAAAACAATACTAGGAGATATTTTAGAATATGATAATGTTGTAAATGAATTTTTTTTACCAGTATTAAAATCAAAATTAGAAGATCCAAAAGAAGAATTAGGTAAAGAATTAAAAAGTTTAAATACTAAAAAAGAAAGAATTAAAAAAGCATATATAGATTCATTATTTACAGAAAAAGAATTTAAAGAAGAAACAAAAATAATTGAAGAACAAATTGAACTTATTAACTCAAAATTATTAGAAAATGAACAAACAGAACAATTAAACTTTACTGTCAGTGATATTTTACTTAAAAGAGATATGGACTTTATCAATAAAGTAAAATTACCAATTAGTTATTATGCTTTTAATGATAACTGGGATTTATTAGATAGAGATATAAAAGCAGATATAATTATGCGATATGTAGATGATATTGAACTTGAAATGATAAATAATACATACGAAATAAAACAAGTTAATTTTAGATCAACATTTTATAGTGATTTTGAAGAATTATATAAGCAAGGTTATATTGATAGAAAACGACCATTTACTTATGATTTTAATGGAATATGTGTTGATAGTGAAGTTAGGTATAGTGAGTATTTACCCATTAAAGAAGTTATGCAACATTTTTATAGATTAAATGAATGTTATGAAGTTAATTTTTATAAAGGAACTTTATACAAAGAAACTAGAAAACTAGATATAGGCCCACTTCATAAAAATGAAGTTCCAATAAGAGTATTCCCATTACAAGCAAATGATAATGGAAATAAAGACTGGGTATCAATGGGAATGTTTGCTACTAAAAATAATCCTAATGATATAAAAGTAAATATTAGAGATTTATTTGAAGCAATACCAGATAATGTTACGGAAGAAGATTTTTTAAATAATGATGAAAATTATAGTCAAGAATAAATTTATTTACTTGTGGAGGTCTTGACTAGAAATAGTAAAAATAATAATG